>CAKARM010000210.1:0-4324 GCA_916720585.1 uncultured Neisseria sp. | reverse complement strand
GAAAATCAAGCAACTGCAAAAAGGTTTGCAACAGCTCGGCGAAGAAGGCGCGGTGCAGGTCTTCAAACCGATGAGCGGCGCAGATTTGATTTTGGGCGCGGTCGGCGTGTTGCAGTTTGAAGTCGTTACCTCGCGCCTCGCCAACGAATACGGCGTGGAAGCCGTGTTCGACAACGCATCCATCTGGTCGGCGCGCTGGGTATCGTGCGACGACAAGAAAAAACTGGCGGAGTTTGAAAAAGCCAATGCGGGCAATCTGGCGATAGACGCAGGCGGCAACCTCGCCTACCTCGCCCCCAACCGCGTGAATTTGGGACTCACGCAGGAACGCTGGCCGGACATCGTGTTCCACGAAACGCGCGAGCATTCGGTGAAATTGTAATAGATTTAAAAGGTCGTCTGAAATCCTGACAGGACAGACGATTAGAATCTTTTTTATGCAATCTACGTCTATGATTTGAAGGAATGTTGATGAAAAAACAAATTGTATTGGCTGTTGCCCTGCTTCTGACCACTGCTGCCGCAAATGCCGGCGGAGCCAAACTCTCCTGCGGCAAACAGAAATGGGATGGAACAGAATTAGGCGTAACCAAATGCCGTTATTCAGGTAACTCTTTATCTGACGCTTATACTGCTGCTTTAAAAAAAGAGGGGGGAAACGGAGTACTGCCCAAAACCCTGCCAACCCGTAATATGAAACGTCAAATAAACGAAGAAACGGAAACCTCCATTCAATGGACCGGCAAAAAAATAGTCAATGTTTGCGTAAATAGCGAGGGATTCGATTGTTTCGAATTGAAACAGCAAAAAGATCATGTGGATGTTACATTTACAGTCGCAACACCATAAATCTTGGTTTAGGTCGTCTGAAAACTCAGTATGGCAACAAACATGGATACCTGATACAGCCGACCAATTTTGCCTAATTCGGAGAAAATCATGCAAAAACTGCTTTTAGCGGCAGTATTCATGGCAAGTATGCAATTTGCTGCCGCCTACCGTGTAACCATAACAATTCCCAAAAAAGTACAGGAAGCCATCAATGAAGATAAACAAACCTGCCGTGAAATGGGGGGAAAATTCTCTGTTGGTCAAGCTTTGGATATTATCGATTTGAATAACGACGGTTATCATGATTTTGTCTACGACATGAGCAAGGTCACTTGCGCCAACGCGCCTGATCTGGGCGGCTCCGGCGGCTGGGCGGTCACTATTTTTGCAGGTCAACCGGATGGTTCTGCCAAACAGGCATTTCTTCATGGCGCAGTCGGAACAAAAATCATCGACAACAAACTTTATTTAGGCGTGGGTGGAGAGCTATGCGGCGAAGACACACGCGGTAAAGTACGCGCACAATATCAAAATTGTATCCGTCCGCTACAATGGAATGCACGCAAGAAAGTGTTTGAGTTTGCGCCCGTCTCACAGAAAAAACCTTTCCCCAAAAGCTTGCAGCGTTAAGGATAAAATCAATCAGTCGGTCGTCTGAAACCCGTAAACTGCACCTTCACAAAGGTGCAGTTTTTTTATTCCTGCCTGCAACTAGGTGCTTCATCTTTTTAGGTATGACGACAACCATGAGTGTTGCAGTTTGAGATTAAAAAAGCCGAGTCCTGCAATATACAGAACCCGGCTTATAGAAAACGTCCGAACAATCTCTTATACGCGCCCAAATTTTGCCGGGCAATTCAAGTTTTCAGACGACCTTTTAGCGTATCAAACCATCCGTTTTATTCAAACGGGCGTACTTCCAAACCGAACATACGGCGGGCGGTATTCAACATTTGGCAGCTGAAGCCCCACTCGTTGTCATACCAGGCAAACACTTTGACCATATTGCCGTCGGTTACTTTGGTCAACGTTGCGTCAAAGGTACTGGCTTGGGTAGTGTGGTTGAAGTCCATAGACACCAGCGGCAGCGTGTTGTAGCCCAACACACCTTTCAGACGACCTTCTTCTGAGGCGGCCTTCATCAACGCATTGATTTCTTCGACACTCGTATCGCGCGCGGCTTGGAAGCTCAAGTCCACCAATGAAACATTGACGGTCGGCACGCGGATGGCGAGGCCGTCGAGTTTGCCTTTCAATTCGGGCAAGACCAAACCGACGGCTTTCGCCGCACCGGTTTTGGTCGGAATCATGTTTTCCACACCGCTGCGGGCGCGGCGCAAGTCTTTGTGGCGCACGTCGGTCACGGTTTGGTCGTTGGTCAGGGCGTGGATGGTGGTCATCGCGCCTTTGACGATGCCGATGTTTTCGCTCAATACTTTGGCGACGGGGGCGAGGCAGTTGGTGGTGCAGGAAGCATTGGAGATGACGGTCATGTCGTCAGTGATGATGTCATCGTTCACACCGTAAACGATGGTCGCGTCAACGTCAGCCTCGCCAGGTGCGGAAATCAGCACTTTTTTCGCACCGCTTTCGAGATGGGCATTGGCTTTGGATTTGCTGGTGAACGAGCCGGTGCACTCCATCACCAAGTCCACGCCCAAGTCGCGCCAGGGCAGTTCGGCAGGGTTGCGGGTGGAGAAGAACGGGATTTTGCGGCCGTTGATGATGAGGTGGGTCGCATCGTGGGAAATGTCGGCATTAAAGCGACCGTGGACGGTGTCGAATTTGGTCAGATGGGCGTTGGTTTCGAGGCTGCCGCTGGCGTTGACGGCGACGACTTCAAGTTGGTCTTGCAGGTTGTAATCGTAGATGGCGCGTAATACTTGGCGGCCGATGCGGCCATATCCGTTAATGGCGACTTTAATGCCCATGGTTTTTCCTTTTGGGGTATAGGGTGGTTAACTGATTCGCACATTATAGCAAATTTGTAGTGCAATGTAATTAACATTTTATCAAATAAATCTTGTTCAATTATATCTGCTTATTTATATCCCAAAAAGATAATGAATTATTTTGTTCTACAAAATACCATATAAGGAAATTTATATTTCAATTATATTTAAAATATACGCATTTAATCTTAGTTTCCCGCTCTCTCAAAAAAGGGAAAACCTGAATCTTTCTGATTTTATTTATTTGAAAAAGATAATCTCTAACCAAATTCCGCTACATCACGCAACAAAACTCCCCGCCATTCCCTCCCTTTTATCTTAAAAATCAATAAATATAATCCTATGCCTAATTTCATAATAAATTAACAAACCCCTACCCTCCTCCTCAAATCCTCCGTTTTCAAGGCATAAAGCGCGTTCTTAAGCGGAGGCTGCTTGAAGATTCCGTCCCACTGTTTTAAAATAAAAATGTTACGTTATATCAATCTGGAGAGAGAAAACATGAAACATTGGAAACTCGGCGTCATCGCTGCATTAATGTCCGGCGCAGTTTATGCAGCCCCGATGAACGTCGTTACCAGCTTCAGCATTTTGGGCGATGTTGCCAAACAAATCGGCGGCGACCGTGTTGCCGTGCAAAATTTGGTCGGTGCCAACCAAGACACCCACGCCTATCACATGACCAGCGGCGACATCAAAAAAATCCGCGGTGCAAAATTAGTCCTGCTCAACGGCTTGGGCTTGGAAGCGGCTGATGTTCAGCGTGCCGTCAAACAAAGCAAAGTCCCCTTCGCCGAAGCAGCCAAAGGCATACAGGCGCTTAAAGCCGAAGAAGGCGAACATCATCACGACCACGAAGGCCACCACCACGACCACGGCGAATTTGACCCGCACGTCTGGAACGACCCCGTTTTGATGACGACCTACGCCCAAAACGTCGCCAACGCCCTGATTCAGGCAGACCCCGAAGGCAAAACCTATTACCAACAACGCTTGGGCAACTACCAAGTGCAGCTGAAAAAACTGCACAGCGACGCTCAAGCTGCGTTTAACGCCGTTCCCGCCGCCAAGCGCAAAGTCCTGACCGGACACGACGCGTTTTCCTACATGGGCAAACGCTACAATATCGAGTTCATCGCCCCACAAGGCGTGAGCAACGAAGCCGAGCCGTCCGCCAAACAAGTGGCTTCCATCATCCGCCAAATCAAACGCGAAGGCATCAAAGCCGTGTTCACCGAAAACATCAAAGACACGCGCATGGTTGACCGCATCGCCAAAGAAACCGGCGTCAACGTTAGCGGCAAACTCTACTCCGACGCACTCGGCGGCGCACCTGCCAATACTTATATCGGCATGTACCGCTACAACGTCAAAGCCTTGACTGATGCGATGAAAAAATAAAACCGCAGAATTCAGCGTGAGCGGATAAACCGAAAGGTCGTCTGAAACAAGCTTGGCAAATTAAGCCAAAACCTGTTTCAGACGACCTTTTATAGTGGATTAACTTTAAATCAGGACAAGGCGACGAAGCCGCAGACAGT
>CAKARM010000209.1:0-4350 GCA_916720585.1 uncultured Neisseria sp. | reverse complement strand
CCGCCGCGAACTCGGTTACCGTCCAGCCCAGCGCGACCAGCTCCGGCAACGCCTCACGCACCCGCTGGCGGCGCTTTGCTCTCCAACATCCGCCGCATTGATGCCAGTTTTTGGCGCGCTGCGGCGTTTTCTGTGCGTTTTAGGGCTTCGGGTAGGGTAGCCCCTAACACTTTGGCGATATTGCTCGGATAGGGCTTTCTCGCGCCCGCAATGCGGGTTTCTGCTTCCGCTACGGCTTCAGCCCCGTAGGTCTCTATCAGCCATGCGGCTGTTCGTCTGTCGCGTTCGTTCTCGGTAATCATAGGCTCATACCCCATCCCCTGCTTTGTTTTCGTTCGTGTCGTTGGCTTATCGTTTGGCGAGTTGATTCAAGATTTCGCTCTGCCGATTTTGTAAGACTGCCTGAGCGGTCTGTATTTCGCTCTGCCTTTCTAACTCGGCTGCCAAGCTCGCTAAATGCTTCGCCAAACTCGTGTTTTCCTGCTCTAGCTCTGCCAACCTTTCGCCCAAGTGCGTTAAGGCTTTCGTCACTCGCTGCTCGATTGCTGCGTGATTGCTCTCTAATTCCGCTAACGCGTCCAGCATTCGCTTCTCGGTCGCTTTGCGATTGCGCTCCAAGTTCTCCAATGCGTCTAACAATGCGGTTTCTATCTCGGTCATCTGTTACCCCTATCTGCTGTTTTTCTGTGCTATGTACCGCCAAGCTCTGGTTTTGTCGTTGTTCGCGTAATACGGCGGCGAACTCGGGTCGGTCGCTACGCATACCCGCGTTGCTTTGCTGTTCTCGACCGGGCAATTTTCCAGTGTTAAACCTTTGGTCTTGGTGTTCAACAGGTCTAGTGTGCGCTCTGCTTCGGCTCTCTGCTGTTTCAGGTCGTCCAATTCGCTGTTTAAGCTCAATATCACTATGAGCAATATCGCGGCGACTATCAAACCTGCCGCCGATATGCCTAGCAAGCTCCACAGATAGGGCTTGAATACTGCCTTGCTCATGCGTAACTGCTGGGCGTGTATATCGGCGGTTATTTTCTGCTCGCTTTGTTTCAACGCTTCGTTGATATTTTGCCGTAGCGTGTCTAAGTCTGCTTTCGTTTGCTGCTCTATGCTGGCGGCTTCGGTGCGCGATGTCTGCTCGAAGGTCTTCGCCAAATCGGAAATCTTGCTCATACAGTGCGCCTTTCAGTCGGATGTTGCGCCCTTTGGGGTCTGGGTTCTTGATGCTGATGCTGCTGGGGGTCGCTCGTGATATTTCAAAACCTGCCTTTTCCAGCGTTTCCAGCACGTCTGCGCGGCTTTTTACCTTGCCTGCTAGGGCTAGGGCTTCTAAGCCGTCTGTGATGCTCTGTGCGGCTTCCTGCGTGTTTCTCGGCAGGTCTTTGGCTTGGGTCATGCTCTGCCGTTTGGCAGGGTCGTCTGGGTCGCTGTATCCGTGCGTCAGGTTCTGCATGGTGCGCCATGCATCCACTCTGCCCCTGTCGGCGGCGTAGTAGTAGGGCTGTAACCGCTTTCCGCTCAAAAGCTCGATGTTCGGTATCACGAAGTTGAGCTCTAACCGCCCTTTGTCTCGGTGTTCTACCCATAGGCAGTTGTATTGGTCTTTGTCCAAGCCTGCAAAAATACACTCTTCGAAGCTGTCCATCAGGGCGCGTTTCTGTTCGGCGGGAATGTTGCTTTCTTCAAAGCTCAGGCAGCCGGCGGTGTATTTCTTGGCGTAATCGCTGCTGTCTATCAGGGCGGCGGTTTCTTCAGGGTCGCCGCGTAATAATTTGGCTTCTTCTCGGTCGCGGTCTTTGCCTAGAAGATAGTCTATCGGACCACTCCCGCCGCCTTTCCCCCTATTGAAAAACTGCACAATCATTGGGACTGTCCTCCGTTTTTTTCTTTGGCTAAAAAATCCCGTAGGGAATTTAGGGAACGTTCCAACGCTGCCAGCTCGGTCGTCGCCTTGAGTGCTTCCACATTGCCCAACGTGCCGACCTTTGCGGCGGTGTTCAGGGTCTTGGCTATTTGGTTCAGGTTGTTACCCATTCCTGCAAGTACCCGCACGACTTCGGGCGGGAATTGGAATTTGACGGTTTTTTTGTCGGATGCTTTGCCATCTTCCAAAACCCGCTCCCGAATGTAGCGGGCTAAATTCGGATGGGTCTTCTGTCGGGTCAAAGTCTCAAACTCGGTCGGACTGACTCGGATGATGAGTTGCTTTGTTCGCTTTTCTGACATTTTTTTTCCTGTCGTTTGGGGGCTTTTTTTGCCTGTGTAAGCAGGCAAAAAAAGTCCTACGGGGGTCAAGGGGAACTCCCCTTGCAAGGCATTAAGCGATAGCGCAATGTAGCCTTGCTTTATGTTTCTGTTGTGAAAACGTTGCCATGATAAGCCAACAGTTTCAGAACCGCAACCAACACAAAGGGCGACGGTTTCAGGTTGCCCCGAAAACGCCGCCCTGCTGGTCGGCTTAGGTCGCGCTGCTGCGCTCCAAGCTCTACCGCTTCGCCTGCTGGCTCCGCTAGATTGCGGATTGGAAAATTTTGAAAAGAGAACCCTGTGTCGGGCTGTTATCTGATTATGGTTGCATTTCAGACATGTCTCAAATATAATTTTTCAGACTTGTATCACCCCGCTACGCGGGCTGTTATCTGATATAGTTGTTTGTCGGACTTGTCTCAATCTCAAAAACTCGCCCCTAGTGCGCTTGTTGTCTTGCCGGACACGCAGCTAGGGGCTATGGAGTAAACCAATTGTACCATCAATCTGACCTGTTCTTGCAAGAACGTCTACCCCGACACCCATACTGCACCGATGACTTGGCAGCAGGTATCCGCCCGCGTTCCTACATCCACGCCATCAAACGCCGCTACATTCAAGCCAACCCGCCGCATTTGCGCGTGTTCATGCTCTTTGACTTGGACTATGCTGGCGCGGCTCTTGCTTGGGAAGATAGCGGGCTGCCTATGCCCGCTTGGGCGGCGGTAAACCGTGAAAATGCCCACGCCCATCTTGCCTATGCACTCTCCGCTCCCGTGCTGACGGCGGATTTCGGCGGGCGACAGGCTGCCTTGCGTTATCTCGCCGCCGTAGAAGCCGCCTATCGCTCAAAATTGGACGGGGACGACGGTTTTAGCGGGTTAATTACAAAAAACCCCATACACCCCCATTGGGAGCTTCTGCGCGGCGTTCCTGATGCTGTACGCGGCTATGACTTGGAATACCTCGCCGACTTCGTGGATTTGGCTAAATTCAAGCCGTATGTGGGCAGAACGAACTCGGAAGCGGTCGGACTGGGTAGAAACTGCACCGTGTTCAATGTCGTGAGCCGCTGGGCTTACCGCAATATCAGGGGCTTCAAGTGCGAACAGGGAATAACCGCTTGGAAGCGGGAAGTGCTGCATCAGTGTTTGAATGTAAACGGCGATTTCCCTTGCCCCATGATGCTGAAAGAAGTCCAATGTATCGCTAAATCTATCAGTAATTGGGTCTGGAACAGGTTTGATATTGCTGCCAGCGACAGGCGGTTTTCAGAACTACAAAAGCATAGGAACAATTTACGAAAAATAAAGAAAAATCAATTCTCAGATAAATTTATTGAAATGAAAGATTGGGTAGAAAATGGCTAAAATTCGCACAGATAAACGCCCGATGACTGCTTACGAAATTGCTAAACGTTTCGGCTGTACACCTCGAACAGTTTATAACTTTTGGTCTCAATCCCGCGAAGACTACCTAGCAGAAAATTCTATCAGCCGTGATAAACCGTGGGAGAAGCTCGGCATTTCCCGCGCCACTTGGTATCGTCGCGGCAAGCCCATGCCGCCTGAAACCATACAACAGGAGAAAAAATAATGAGCCGTTACCTGATTACCTTTGACATGGATACCAACTGCCTGAAAGACAATTATCACGGAAATAGCTATAACAATGCCTATGCGGATATTAAAAACATCTTGGCTAAACATGGATTTGAAAACATTCAGGGCAGTGTTTATCTAGGCCGTGAAGGCATCAGTGAAGCACACGGAACAATAGCCATTCAGGAACTGACCGCTCGGTTTGATTGGTTTTACTCCTGTATTTCAAACATTAAGTTTTACCGCCTTGAAAGCGATTTGAACGCACAATTTATCGCTGATGGTGTGTATCAAGCCAAACAGGCTTTCCTTCAACGTGTTGAACAACTTCGTATATCCCTAACAGAAGCTGGATTATCTGATGAGCAAATCAATCAGGTTCTGGAAAAACAGAAATTTGAATTGGAAAGTCCTAACCTGAAATTAAATTAACCGCCTTTCAGCCACTCCGCTGCCTGCGCCTCGCTGGCCTGCTGAGTCTGGCTCATGACCTGCCGGGCCTCGTCGG
>CAKARM010000208.1:0-4357 GCA_916720585.1 uncultured Neisseria sp. | reverse complement strand
AGATAGTACGGCAAGGCGAGGTAACGCCGTACTGGTTTAAAGTTAATCCACTATACCATTGCAAAGCAATATAAAATTAATAGAAAATTAACTATTGAGAAATTTATAAAATATTTGTTTCTTGCTGATATTGGATGGCAGTTTGTATCTAGAGACGAGTGGGAACATGAGTGTGAAATAAAAACCGAAGGTGGCGTTTCTATTGTCTTTTCATTTGATTTGAGTGGGGTAAAAATTTCTAAATTTTCTATTTCATGGGAAGAGGGAATATAAGGCTATACTCCAAAATCGCCCTCTACTTGAAATTAAAAAAAACAAACAGTGAGTAAGTTATGGAAACTTTTTTTAACTATGTTATATCTCTAGCAGTATCATCATCTAGTTTGCCTTATATTTCAAACTATTATTACGACTCGCAATATGAATGGTTAAAAATATCCATATCTAAAAACAATACTACAAAAGTGTGCGGAAATATCGATATAAGCAAAACCAATCTGCAATATAAACTGCTTTGCGGAAAAGAAAATGGAAAGGGGCTGATTCCATTGGATAAAATAAAATTTCATTACGAAAAGAGCATCTTTTCTGCACAAAGTACCACAAGTGGAAAAGTGCTTTTTTCAGTTTCCTGCACGCAAGAACAATGTAGAGATATAGAAAAATATATTGAGAAGTAATAAGGCTTGAATACATTTTCAAACTCTTTAGGTCGTCTGAAAACCAATTTTCAGACGACCTTTTATCTGAGATACGGATATCATCAAACCATCTTCAAATATCGTCATTTATGAATGATTTTTCTCTTTCTTACTCAAAAAACTCATGTTAAGCGGAGTAAAGCCCATGCGGAAGCGTGGTACAATATTGTCAACAATTTAAGGCGTTTTCCTCGCGGAGAACGCTGTTTTTCATTCGACATCAAGAGGCTTTTATGAAATTTTTAGACCGTGAGGCGACGATTGCCAAGCCGGGTTTCAACCGTTGGCTGGTGCCGCCTGCCGCTTTGGCGGTGCATCTTGCCATCGGGCAGATTTATGCGTATTCCGTGTTTAACGCGCCGCTGACCAAGCTTATCGGCATTACCGAATCGGCTGCCGGAGATTGGAAGCTGACGACTGTGGGCTGGATTTTCAGTATCGCGCTGGCTATGTTGGGCGCGTCTGCTGCTTTGTTCGGCACTTGGATGGAGCGTGTCGGCCCGCGCAAGGCGATGTTTGTCGCGGCGTGCTGTTTCAGCTTGGGCTTTTTTGTGTCGGCACTCGGCGTCAGTACGCATAATCTGTTTCTCCTCTATTTGGGTAACGGCGTGATCGGCGGCATCGGCTTGGGGTTGGGCTATATCGGGCCTGTGTCCACTTTGATGAAGTGGTTTCCCGACAAACCGGGCATGGCGACGGGTTTGGCGATTATGGGGTTCGGCGGCGGTGCGATGCTTGCCTCGCCGTTGTCCGTATCGTTGATGAATGCGTTTTCAGACGACGTATCGGTTGGCGTCGCACCGACTTTTGTCGTGTTGGGACTGTTTTACCTTGTGTTGATGATGTTCGGCGCATTCACCATCCGCGTGCCGGCGGAGGGTTGGAAACCTGAAGGCTATGTCGCGCCGAAAGTGAAAAACAAGCTGGTCAGCAGCAATCATGTCAATGTTTCCCAAGCGATGAAAACGCCGCAATTTTGGCTGTTGTTTTGGGTGTTGTGCCTGAACGTGACTGCCGGTATCGGCGTTTTGGGGCAGGCTTCGGTCATGATTCAGGAGCTGTTTTCAGAGGCGTCGGTCGGCAAACAAGCGGCAATCGGCACGGGGGCGGCGGCAGGTTTCGTCAGCCTTTTGAGCCTGTTCAATATGGGTGGGCGGTTTTTATGGTCCAGCGTTTCCGACAAACTCGGACGTAAAAATACCTACACCATCTTTTTCGTACTCGGCTCGCTGCTGTATTTTGCCGTTCCGTCCATTGGCGAGAGTGGAAACAAGGCTTTGTTTATTATTGGATTCTGCGTCATCATTTCCATGTATGGCGGCGGTTTTGCCGCGATTCCGGCTTATTTGAAAGACTTGTTCGGCACTTATCAGGTCGGCGCAATTCACGGACGTATTTTGCTGGCGTGGTCAACCGCTGCCGTAATCGGTCCGGTTTTGGTGAACTACATCCGCCAAAGCCAAATCGACAGCGGTGTTCCCGCCGCGCAGGCATACGGCGTTACCATGTACATCATGGCAGGTTTGTTGATTGTCGGTTTGCTGTGCAACCTTGCCGTCAGATCGGTTCATGAAAAACACCACGAAACCGACATCAAAACAGCGGCGCACAGCGGCAATCCCGATGACGAAACCGCCGTTTCCGATGCCTACTTGCTGCAGGAAAAAGTTGCGGCAGGCGGTTTTTCGGTTTGGTGGCGTTGGACGTTGGTCGGCGTCCCGCTGGCTTACGGCGTGGTGATGGTGTTCGTCAAGGCATTGGATTTGTTCCGTTAGGTTTTCGGATGCCGACGTTAGGTCGTCTGAAATGCAGATATGGGTTTTCAGACGACCTTTGAGCGGAAAGACCGGCTTTTGTTTGTATAGTGGATTAACCGTCTGATTGGTAAAAGCATTAGTGTGCAATGCCGATTGAGATAAGGTTTGCACGAAGTATGGCAGGGCAAATCGGCAATTTATACCGGACTGGATTTGTGATACATTTTTGCCTTCACAAACCGCAGCAAGCTGCCGGTCAAACGGGAAATCTGTCTTCTTCCCGTTTGTTGACCCATGATAGGAAAAGAAATGTTTTGGTATATCGTAGGATTTTTTGCTTTCGTAGTTGCCGTCCTTGCGCTTTGGGTGAATGCCAGCGCATTTGGTATGCAGGAGGACGGCACGCCGCAATCGGAATATGAAAAACGCTTGGGTTTGGGGGCAAAATTGAAGGATAAGGAAACTGCTATGAAAGAACGCGAAGCGGCAAGGTTTCATCCTGATGATTGATACTGCATTGCGATTCTTCCTTCGGATACACGTCGGACTCGGTGTTCTGAAACCTTAGACCATCATGTAAAAAGGTCGTCTGAAACCTAAATTTGGTTTTCAGACGACCTTTTTGTTTACGGCTTTACCGTTTATTCGATGACAACGCGCGCGTTAAGCGGCTGGACGGGGCGGCTGTTGTGCGAACCGATGGCGCGGGTGAATTTTTCTGCCTGCGCCTGGTCGATGTGGTCGTAGGTTTTCAATACTAGCCACGATACGCCTTCGCTGCACGGCGGCGTGGTCAGTGAGCCGGCAAAGCGGTAGTATTTCAGTCGTTTCGGCAGCAGGGTGCTGGCGTCGAAGGCTTTGTCGAGGTTTACCTTTCCTTCCTTCATCGGCATCACGTTCCATATAGGCGCGAGGCGGTCGTTGGTCTTGCCGGCTTCGTACAATACTGCCAATACCAAAGGCTGGCGGTTTTCGTCTAGGTGGACGAAGTGGGCTTCCATCGGGAAGGTGCGGCCTTTGATTTGGTTTTCACTGGGGACGTGGAAATGGAATTGTTTCAGGGTGTAGGTGCGGCCGTTCACGGTCAGGGTGTTGCCGCCTTCGGGATAGTTGACTTGGATGGTATGGCCGTTGTTTTCCACGTCAACCGCACTCGGTTTGTAATTGACTTTGATGGCGGGCAGTCTGCCGGAGACGGTTTCGGTGATGTTGACGGGGGATTGGTTTTTGCCTGTGGAGCATAAACGGAACTCTTCAGAAAGCTCGCCCCAGCTTTCGGGGGAGTCGTGTCCGGTGTAGCCCCAATGGGTGTGGTTTCCGTGTGCGGCGGCGGAGAATGCTGCGAAGGTGGACAGCAGGAAGACAGTTAGGCGAGGCAACGTACGGGTCAAGCAGGGCATTGCAATATCCTTTCTGTAAGGAGGAGGGGAAAAAACATTGCGGTGCGTATGTAGATTATTGTTATTTTTTATTTAACCATAGCCATATTAAATCATTAGGTCAAGCCTTCTTGGGTTAATTCTGTTAAGGCTATGAAGTTAAGGCGAATTCATTTTTTAAAAACGATGTTGTCGTTTTAGGAATGGATAATGATTCGAAATAAAAAACTTCCGTTTTTTACACCTTAAAAATTTAAGAAATGCCGACTCGTGAAAAAGGTCGTCTGAAAACTGAACTGGCCCCCAAATCTTGGACACTCATAAAAGCCTATTCAGGCGCTCTGTGCAAGCTGGGTTCTGTATGCGACAGGACTCAGCTTTTTCAATTTCAAACTGCAACGCTCCCGGTTGTAGTAATCCATATAGTCATCTATCTGCTTCATCAATTCATCTACCGTCAATTCTCCTGCGTTATAGAAACACTCCGTCTTCAACACCGCAAAGAAGCTTTCCATCGGCG
>CAKARM010000207.1:0-4362 GCA_916720585.1 uncultured Neisseria sp. | reverse complement strand
TTGGACGGCAAGTTTTGCCAAACCTTCGGCAACATCGGCAAGATGTACGGGCTGTAAGTAAAAGCGTCCGCCTTCCGGCAGTGGAAGTAAAGGGAGGTGGGCTAGTTTGATGAACAGTTCGCAGCTGGTTCCCCCACGCCCGTAAACGACGGATGGTCTGGCTATGGCAATCGGGATGCTGCTTTGGGCGACGGCATTATCTCCACGTCCTTTACTGCCGACAAAGTTGATGGATTGAGATGGGTCGGCACCCAGTGCGGATAGTTGCACCCAGTGTTTTATGCCTGCTGTTTTTGCCCATGCGGCGAGTTGTTTGGGCGTACGGTGGTGTACGGTTTCGAGTATTTCGGCATGACGGCTCATGATGCCGATGCAGTTGATGAGGACGTCTTGCCCCTCTAATAAACGGCGTGCGGCGGTTTCGTCAGGATGAAGAAAATCGAAGGCGCGGCGGTCGGGCGTGTAAACTTGGTGACCTTGTTCTTTTAAGATTTGGGCGGTACGGCTGCCGATGAAGCCGCTGCCTCCGAAAATGATGATGTTCATGGTTTTTCTTTATGGTGTTGCTGAGGTCGTCTGAAAATCTTTAAATCGGTTTCATCACCATCAGGAAGTAAATCACGATAGTGGCGCAAAAGGCGGGATAGCCCAGCAATTCCCAGCGTCTGGCATAACGCCAATAGGGTTCTGGAATGGTGTCTGCGTTTTCTTTATGCGCTTGTTCGGCAATCTTTGCCATACGGATTTGCAGCCAGACAACGGGCAGCCAGCAAATGCCTGCAAGGATGTATAAACCGATCGTCATCCATACCCAATTTTGTTCTAGCATGGTGGAAACGGTATAGCCGCGTTCGTACAGCATCCATAAGCCGGATAAGGGTTGGAAAATGACGGCGGGAGTCGTAAACCACCAATCTGCTTTGATGACCCAATGCGATACGACCGACTGCGCGGCGACCGAACCGCTGCGGTTTGCCCAAAAGAGGTAAAACGCTGTACCAAAACCGGTGCCGACCATTAAGGTAGCCGAGATGATGTGCAGGGTTTTAACGATTAAATAAGTGTTCATTTTTTATCTCCTACGGATTGATACAGGAAAAATAAAGTAGCCATAATCGGCAGGTTTTTTACCAAAGGCGCAAACGGATGCGCCCACATTTCGGGCAGCCTGAAGGCAATAATCAGGCTGTATGTCGTGACGGTTATCAATTGCAGCAGCCATATTGCGGAACGGGCACGAAAGCGGCTGAAGCATAAAAAGGCAAAACCGATGTCCAATAGTGAAGCGGCGATTAATGTCGGCCACAGCAACGGATCGGGAATGCCGACCGAATGCAGCAAATCCAATGACATTTCAGGCATGAAAAACAGAGGTTGAGTGCCGCTCCACAGCCATAACAACCCCATCGAGTAAGACAGGTAAGCAGGGAGATTGCGTGTAGTGTTGGCGGACATATTGGTTTCCTAATTTCATTTTGGTTTGTTTATATATTTAGCCTGTAATTTCTAAAATTTCTGTCAAAAGAGAAATATAAAGGTAAAAAAATTAGGCAGGTTCCCGAATATCGTCTTCCCCAGGAGGATTAGGCAGACTTAAAAGACCGACAATCAAAGAATAAGTACCGCCTATTACCACGCCTGCTTGGAGGCTGCTGATAAAATCCGCACCAAACAATAAAAGATACAGACAACTGCATAACGATCCGACGATGCCTGCCCGGATAAGGCCGCATAAGTCCCTGTATGTAGACGTCAAGCTTAAGATCAAACCGCAAATTAGGGCCGGCACGGTAAATAATAAAGCATAGTAGCCGATATTAAATGCAAAAAATACCGTAGATGCAGTATAAACGATGATGACTCTGCCTCTCGGATAGTCGAAATAATCATCTGTTGAATGTGCCATAACACACCTATGATTGAGTAAGAGAAACCGGGGGTTGTGTCTTGCAAACCAATTGGGGCGGCATCATCGGAAAAATTTCTGTATTCCGGTGCCTATTTTTAAAATTTTCACCATGGTTGAGGTGGAAAGCTTCAGCATTTCATTTGCCCATATGGTCAGCGTGTTAATGAAATCATGGGTTTGTCGGATTCGCTGTTTGGCGGTTTCATTTTCCTGACTAAATTCAGGGCTGTCGATCAGGCTTTGCAAAAATTGCCGCGTCGGTTCGATTTCGCGCTGCATGCGCATTTCTGCGATGGTGCGGAACAAAGTCCAGACGTCGTCTGAAGTTTCAAAATGATCGCGTCTGTCGCCCAAGATATGCACGGTATGCACCAGCCTCAGATTTTGCAGCTCTTTGATGCTGTTGCTGACATTGGAGCGCGCTACGCCGAGCGTTTCGGTAATTTCTTCGGCATTCATCGGTCTGCCTAAGATGTAGAGCAGGGCGTGGATTTGCGCAACGGTACGGTTGACGCCCCATTTGGTGCCCATTTCGCCCCAGTGGAGGATAAATTTTTCAGTGGTCGGATTCAGTTTCATAGTGAGGGTATTTTATTTTTGTCTTTTATTTCTGTCAATACAGAAATAAAAGATTTTTTTGAAACGGGTAAAACAGGCGGACTGAATTCAGCCCGCCTGTTTTAAACCATAGATTATTTTTTACGATAGATTATTTTTCCGACTGCTGCTTGTAGTATTCAAGTAATTGCTTCGCTTGCAGCAAAGGCAGCCCGAAATGCTCGTTGATGTTTTTGAGGTCTGCTGTTTCTTTTCCGGTCAGATTTTGTTCGAGCCATTTCAGATTGTCCGGATTGCTTTTGATTTTTTCAAAATACGCCTGCTTGCGCTTCCAATTTCGCGACCACACCAGCAGCATGGTGAAAATACATAGCACGATTAAGAAAATATTCGTGAAAGCCATCATGTCCATTGTAGTCTCCGCTTACTTGGAAGTATGGGGATTATAAGCGAATCAAGTGTTTACGGATATATTGAGGAACGAGGACGGCATGGTTTCGGGTTAAGTTTGGATGGGACAGCTTATTTCCGTATTGTGATTCGTCATCTCAATATATAGTGGATTAAATTTAAATCAGGACAAGGCGACGAAGCCGCAGACAGTACAAATAGTACGGCAAGGCGAGGCAACGCCGTACTGATTTAAAGTTAATCCACTATAGTTTTTGCCGTACCTAAAATCCGTTTTGCGGAAAGGGTCGTCTGAATTGGGAAAACAGGGTAATTTTGTGGTTTCAAGTTTGGATTTCTATGCGCGTGTACAGTTAAATCATTAATAAAATAATGCGTTGTGTTAGAATCTTGCCGAGTTGTTAATACAGGTTTGGAAGTACTCCGTGCCGTCGGCAAGCCATTTGAGCAACGCGGCTCATACTTTCAGACGACCCCAATACCGAATTTCAAATATCTATGTCCGTCAACCATTACGAAAACTTCCCCGTCGGCTCGCTTGTCATGCCGCGCCGCCTGCGCAAGCCTACCCATGCCGTTTATGCTTTTGCGCGCACTGCGGACGACCTCGCTGATGAAGGCAATGCCGAAGCCGATGAACGCTTGCGCGCTTTGGATGAACTCAAATCCGAACTTGACCGCATACAGCGCGGCGAAACGCCGTTGACTCCGCTAATGCAACGTTTGCAGCATGAAGCCATCGCGCCTTTCAAGCTGCCGCTGCAGCCGTTTTACGATCTTTTGTCCGCATTCAGTCAGGATGTTGTCAAAACCCGTTATCAGGATTTTGGCGACCTGATTGACTACTGCCGCCGTTCTGCCAATCCGGTCGGGCGCATTATGCTGCACCTGTACGGACAAACCGACGAAGTCAGCATCGCCCAAAGCGACGGCATCTGTACCGCGCTGCAACTCATCAACTTTTGGCAGGACGTTGCCGTCGATTGGCAGAAAGGCCGCGTCTATATCCCGCAGGACGACTTGCAAAAATTTAATGTCAGTGAAGCACAAATCGCCGAAGGCAAAGCAGATTTTGCGTTCCAAAGACTGATGGCGTATGAATGTAACCGCGCGTTCCAAATGCTCAAAGGCGGTTCGCCCTTGGGTAAAACGCTGAAAGGCCGCTTAGGATTTGAATTGCGGATGATTATTGTCGGCGGACAACTGATTTTGCAGAAACTGGACGGCAGCAAATACGATGTATTTACGCAACGTCCTGTTTTGGATAAAAAAGATTGGCTGATTATTCTGAAACGGGCATTCTTGAAGAAATAAACCGACCGGCGCAAAAGGTCGTCTGAAAACGCAGCTTGAAGGCTCAAGGCTGTTTTCAGACGACCTTTTTCATGACTGCCCGCTGCACCCCGAATATCGATACCAACACCAACGCAAATCCCGCCAGCGACTTCGCGTCCATCCCTTGCCCTAAAAACAGCCAGCCCAAG
>CAKARM010000206.1:0-4375 GCA_916720585.1 uncultured Neisseria sp. | reverse complement strand
TTTCTGCTTTGGCTTTTTGCAACCGGTCGTCTGAAATGATGACGGGCAGCAAATCAGGGTCGGGGAAGTAACGGTAGTCGTGCGCGTCTTCTTTCAAACGCATCACGCGGGTTTCGCCTTTTTCCGGATCAAACAACATGGTTGCCTGCTGTACTTTTCCGCCGTCTTCCAAAATCTCGATTTGCGCTTCCACTTCGTAATTAATCGCCTGCTCCAAGAAGCGGAAGGAATTAAGGTTTTTAATCTCACGGCGCGTGCCGAATTCCGCTTGACCTTTCGGACGCACGGATACGTTGGCATCGACGCGGAACGAGCCTTCCGCCATATTGCCGTCACAAATGTCCAGCCATGTTACCAAGCTGTGTAAGGCTTTGGCGTAGGCAACGGCTTCGGCGGCAGAGCGCATTTCGGGTTCGGATACGACTTCCAACAGCGGCGTGCCGGCACGGTTCAAGTCGATACCGGTTGCACCGTTCAAGCCCTCGTGCACGGATTTCCCCGCATCTTCTTCCATGTGCGCGCGGGTTACATTGATGGTTTTTACATCGTCGCCGACCACGATTTCCAGCTTGCCGTGTTCGACAATCGGCAAATCTAACTGGCTGATTTGATAACCTTTTGGTAAATCGGGATAGAAGTAGTTTTTGCGGTCGAACACGTTTTTCTGGTTGATTTTCGCATCCAAAGCCAAGCCCAATTTGATGGCTTTTTCAACGACTTCTCGGTTCATTACCGGCAGCACGCCCGGCAGCGCGCATTCCACCACGCTGGCGTGCGCATTGGGTTCCGCTCCGAATGCGGTTGATGCGCCGCTGAAGATTTTGGATTGGGTGTTTAATTGGACGTGGATTTCCAAGCCGATTACTGTTTCCCAAGTCATAAGAGGTTCTTTCTTTTGATGTCAATAATATAAAGTGGTCAGCCGTTTTCAGACGACCTGTTTGTTTTTCAAATGGCAAAGGTCGTCTGAAAACGTAGAGTCAAGTCTTCTGAAAGCAAGCCTGCATCTCGACCGCCATGTTATCCAGCATTTGGTAACGTTTGCGGTACATCGAACGCTTTTTGCTTTCGATTTCCGCCAAGTCTTTTCGCGGCGGGATTTGCGGCAGATGCCAGTAGCCGTCGCTTTCGAGCGTTGCGCCGTTCTCCTGCCAAAACAGGTCGTAATTCATTTTGACCCGTTTCTTCAGCCGCCAGCGCAGTTTGACCTGATGCTCTTGGGCAATGCCGATAACGCCGCTCAAATTGAGCGATGTCGAAAAACATTGCAGGGCGGTTACCATCAGCTGCTGCGGGCGCAGACCGTGGAGTTGTTTGGTCAGGCTGCGTACAAGGTCTTTAGCTTCTTCCCCTGCGGGGCCTTGGATAGAAGCGGCTAGCAGTTTGCCGCCAACTAAGGCGAAGGTGGCCATATAGAGACGTTTTCCTTCGCTGTCGCGCAAGGATAGCGACCACATTCCTTCATCCACGCAATTATCGTTCCGGTTCAGCCATAAAGTCAGGCCGTCTGAAAGATGCGCCAGAACGATATGGAATTTGCGCGTCGTCATATTGGCGAGCGTTTCCTGACCGAACAGTTTTTCGGCTGTCAGCAGGTCTTCTTTCATGACTTGCAGCCTGCGCCGTCTGTTGAAACGCTGGTCGACAAAGGCATGTATCAACGGATAGGCATCTTGCGGCCGCCTTTGGAAAAAAGTACGGCGCGGTGCGGAGGCGTTGACAAATGTTTCAAAATCTTTGACATGCTGCCGTGTAAACAACCTGCGTAAGGAGAATTTCAAATGCTGGATTTGAAATTTCGGCGCATCCTTATATACGGTTTTGAAATCTGGAAAAACAAACTGCTCCGGCATTATACCTTTCCCTCTGCGCAGGTATACACATCAGATTCCGCACCAAATTCGGTCGGTGCGTCGCTGAAGATTTTGGATTGGGGGTTGAACTAGACGTAAATTCTTAAGCTGATTACTGTTTCCCAAGGCATAGTTTAAGTTTCCTTAATACATAGAAACCTGCTTGCATTCAGGATGGCGATGATTGTTTAAAAAGCTTTTTACGCCAAATAGCCAGTAGCAATACATTCACAGCAGCCACAACAGATACGAGGAACAGCCATTCGTAAGAATAAATAACATTAAATAATGTAACAAATGTTTGTTCCAGAGGATGCAACGTCAACTGTCCGTAATATGCCGCTTGATTGCGAGCCGGCATAATAAAACGCATGACTATGTAACCAAGGTTGATAAACAAACTCAAAGGTAGGCAGATAATGCTATTGAGTAATAAATGTTTTCGCCAAAAATGCGGCGTTTTTGGACGTTTACGCCACAAAATGTACGTAACAAGTACAGAAAGGATGAGCCAGTACAGCAGAAATAACACAATGCTTGTAGATATTTCCAGCCCCGTTGTCTGCCATAAACCCCATAAGAATTGCCAAAATTTTGGGGAAAAGTAATCGTAATATTCCATTATTTTAGTAATTTTGTTAGTTTCAGACTGCTAGAAATTAGACGGTTTCTTAATGTTGCCGTTGGGTTTTTATGAGTTTCAAATTCATACCATTTCTCTACTTTGGATTTCATCAATTATAACTAAGCATTGTTGATGACCGCTATTTAACCATACCATCCAAATGTAATAGTGTGGTTGAATACAACCAAAAATGTCGTTTAGCCGTCTAATTCCACTTCATCATAACTACTGTCTAAGTTACCGTCCACATCAATAATATGATGCCAAAAAATGCCGTCGTCGCTAAGTGTAGCGCGGAATTTACCATTGCCATAAAAGTTCAGGGAGAATATCGATACGCGGTGTTTAAGCTCGGTAGCAGTTATTGGCTCGGCAGGCGGTTCGTCCTGTTGCAGTTCTAGTTCGTGTGCAGTACTGAGCATTTCTTGGGCGATGTATTCTTTCAGACTGTCTATGTGTTGTTCGTAGTCGGCAAAGAAGGAGTGGCAGTCCTGCAAGGCAGAGTCGTGTTCGGAAAGTGTGTTACCGTCGGTATGGAGGCTTAGGTTGAGCTCTTCGCCCTGCCATTGAACGGTAGTGGAAAAATGCCCACCACCGTATTTTTTATCCATTGTCCACGTCCAACCCCGTGTGTCGGTGTAGGTCACAGGGCGAAGGTATTCGGCGACGATGTGGTCTAGTTCGGAGTGAGCAACATTTCGTTCGAGAATATCCACTAACATGAAACTGTGGCGGAAGATTTCGGGCAGCCTTTCAGGTTCGGTGTGTGGGAATGATTCTGCAGCAGCGGGTTTGCGACGACGAACGCGTAAACGGTAGTTATGTCCAATCTCAAATTCCTGCAGTTTTGCTACAACTTCAGCTTCTGTGCCGACCCAGTTAATGTCACACAAATTGTTAACACACTCCCCAGTGTTACAGTTGATGTATGCCAATCCATCTTGACAAACATAGCGCGTTTTAATGCGCGGGTGTACTGACTCAACAATATTGCTATCAGCAGCCGTGAAAAGAATTTCAATTTCTTCAGGGAGATAGCAGTTATCAAAGTCTTGAATGGGGTTCATAGGGTCCCTTGCAAATTGACTGTACTGGTTTGGGAATTAATCTGAGGTAGATCCAAAACTATGCCCAATTAAATAAGCTAAAAAAATCTTCTAATGAATTAGCAATAACACGCCATGTCAGCTCGCCGTCATCCCAATAAATCACACGAGGCATTTCTTTATTTTCTGAGAAATCCATGCAGAACGAGCAATTGCTGCCATCAACACCGAATACGAGGATTTGCGAGAAATTGGTAATATAGCCTAAATCGTATTCGTTTTGCTTTTGGTGGTCGACATATTCTTCAGCTTCCTCTGTGGGGAAATCCTTGGGTAGCTCGCGGCTATATTTTAGGATTTCGTCTGAATTGTAAAAAATATGGGTTTCGGTAAACAGCTTGTAGCCGAATTGGTCTTGCTCCTGATTGGGCCTACCACCCAGACCTTCATATTTTTTGCGTAATTTGTCGTAGTTTTTCGGGATTTGGGGTTGGTGCATTACTTCAGGCTACCTGAAAAAGATGATTCAAAAAATAATGCTACGAATTCTACTATTTTCAGGTAGCCTTTCAGACGACCTCAAAGGCTACCTGAAAACTTCACACAGGTGCTTTCGTATGCCAATCACTTGCCAACTGTACTTGATGCGCTGCGCCAAGAATTTTGGCTTCGGAGAAGTGGTTGCCGATGAACTGCACGCCGATGGGTAGTCCGCTGTTGCTGAAACCGGCGGGCAGGGTCAGGGCGGGCAAGCCGGCAAGGTTGACGGCGATGGTGTAGATGTCGGAAAGGTACATCTGCACGGGATCGTGGATGTCGCTGTCGAGTTTGGGGGCGGCGGTGGGTGCAGT
>CAKARM010000205.1:0-4400 GCA_916720585.1 uncultured Neisseria sp. | reverse complement strand
CCAAGGCGCGGTCCGCATCATCGACCTGCAACTTTCAGACGACGAAGCCGAACGATTTGCCCGCTCGGCGGAGCTGTTGAAAAGCTATCAACGCAAAGTCGATGAAATGGTCGGATAAATAAAATCGCCTCTAAGTAAAACGTCGTCTGAAAACTGGAAATTTGGTTTTCAGACGACGTTTGTTATTCACAAACCTAAGCCCTATTTCTCTGCCTTCAACACCCGCTGACGGCGCGTTTCGCTCAATACCATGCCTGCACTGACGGAGACGTTCATGCTTTCGACCGTGCCGAACATGGGTATCGACACCAGCATGTCGCAATGCTCGCGCGTCAGGCGGCGCATGCCTTCGCCTTCGTTGCCCATCACCCATGCCGCGCTGTCGGGCAGGTCGCAATGGTAGAGGTCGGCATCGCCGCCCATGTCGGTGCCGATGATCCAGATGCCGTATTCTTTCAGCTCGCGCAGGGTGCGGGCGAGGTTGGTTACGGTGATATAGGGGACGGTTTCTGCCGCGCCGCAGGCGACTTTGCTGACGGTGGCGTTCAGCCCCGCGCTTTTGTCTTTCGGCGCGATGACGGCGTGTACGCCCATTGCGTCGGCGGTACGCAGGCACGCGCCGAGGTTGTGCGGGTCGGTGATGCCGTCGAGTATCAGTAATAGCGGCGGTTCGCTCAGGTTTTCCAATACATCTTCGAGGTGAACGTGGTTTTTGGAGGCGTCGATAAACCCGACCACGCCCTGATGCCGCGCGCCTTTGCTA
This sequence comes from uncultured Neisseria sp., assembly GCA_916720585.1. Classification (GTDB taxonomy): domain Bacteria; phylum Pseudomonadota; class Gammaproteobacteria; order Burkholderiales; family Neisseriaceae; genus Neisseria. The sequence continues at coordinate 3,637 of CAKARM010000205.1, read as the reverse complement.
ATAGCGTTGAGGCGGTCGGCATCGGCGAAGTGTACGCGCACGTTTTCGTTTGCCGCTTTTTCCAACACATCGCGCGTGCGGGCATCGTTTTTGCCTTCTTGGACGTAGAGTTCGGTAATCGATTTCGGGTTTTGCCACAGGCGGGCGTTGACGGCGTGGAAGCCGTAGATGAGTCTTTGGTTTGCCATGATTTTGCTTTATAAAAAATTTCAGACGACATTATAACAAGATAAGGTCGTCTGAAAGCAGGTGTAACCGGTTTCACTCAAACGCAGCCGCCTACCGCATCAAATACCCCAACAACCCCGAACTGCCCACGCCGATCAACACGGTAACCAACATGGAAAACCTGCTTGCGGCAAGCACGGTCAGCGCAATGGCAATCAACTCGTGCGGTTTATTGGAAACGAAATACGGGGCAATGACCGAAATCAACACGCAACCCGGCGCGGCTTCCATCACGATTTGCGCGCGGCGGCTTAAAGTCCGGTTGCGCAAGGCGAAAAAACCGATAAGGCGGGTGGAATACGTTACCGCCAGCATACTGGCAAACAGCAGGAACGACTGCCAAGAGAGCAAATCCTTCATTCCTTCTCTCCCCAAAGATAGGCGGCAAGCAGGCCGGAAATCGCGCCCATCGGCACATACCAATGCCCGTCCACCGACAAATAAGTCCCGCCCGCCACAATCAGGCTGACAAACCACGGGCGTGCCGCCTTAAAGCTTTTCCACATACCCCGTAGCAGCACCAAAAACACGGCGGGAAACGCCATGCCGAAGCCCCATGCCGCTACATCGCCGAACATCGGCCCGACCGCCGCGCCAAACGCCGCAAAGCCGATCCAAGTGATATAAAGGATAAAGCACACGCCCACGTAATAAGGCATATTGAACGCCGGCAGCCCCATCGCCTTGCGCTTTTGGATTTCCGCAAACGCCAGCGCCCAACTTTCGTCGCACATAAAAAACAGCGCGGGCATGGCTTTTTTCAGCGGCATATCCCGCATATAAGGCGCGATTGCCGCCCCCATCAGAATATGGCGCGAATTAATCATGAAGGTAACGGTAGCGATGATCAGTATCGGCAGCGGGTTTGTCCACAAGTTGACCGCTGCAAATTCCGAGCCACCGGCAAAGTTCATGCCCGTCATCAGCAGCATTTCCAGCCAGCTCATCCCTTTCTGCCCGCCTTGTACGCCGAGTATCAGCGCCCACGGCAAAAGCCCGATAAGCATGGGCGAACATTCTTTGATGCCGCGTAAAAATTCGGATTGCGGGGAATTTGGGTGTGTCATTTTGGTGAGAAATTTAAATAGAGTGTGAAGATGAAAAATGAGGGAAGGTATTATAAGTGAAATCGTCAACAATCAGGAGGACAAGACAAAATCGCAAACAAGGAAACGCCGTATTGCTTTCAGGTTCATTTGAGGGACTGTCCCAAAATACAGCTTGAAATGAAAACAGCCGGATTCTGCAATATGACAGAATCCGGCTGATACAAACCGAATGAACAGGTTTTCAAGAATATCCGAAGTTGGTTGGGCGATTCACATTTTCAGACGACCTTCGATCATCTTTCCATTATGTGAATCCCTACCCTGATTATAAAGCTTTAAGACGGGCAATCCGGTTTTCCAAAGAGGGGTGGGTGCTGAGCAAAGAATCTTTGGCATCGCTGGCGATACCCATCGCATTCATTTGCTGCGGCAAATCGCTCGGGTTGCCTTTCAAGCGTTGCAGCGCGGCAATCATTTTGGGCGCGCCGACCAGTTTGGCGGCTCCCGCATCCGCACGGTATTCGCGCTGACGGCTGAACCACATCACGATGATGCTTGCCAAAAAGCCGAACACGATCTGCAATACCATGCTGACTAAAAAATATGTGCCTTGCGAAGTGCTGCCGTCGTTGTTGCGTGCAATCATGCCGGAAACGATGCGGGCAAGGAAAACCACAAACGTATTGACCACGCCCTGTATCAAGGTCAGCGTAACCATGTCGCCGTTGCCGACGTGCGCCATTTCGTGCGCCAAAACGGCCTCGACTTCGTCCCGCGTCATGCGCTCGAGCAAACCCGTACTCACCGCAATCAGCGAACTGTTGCGCGTGGCACCGGTTGCAAAGGCATTGGGTTCGGGGGAATGGTAGATCGCCACTTCCGGCGTTTTCAGGCTCCACTGCCTCGCCTGTGCTTCCACAGTCGCCAACAACCACGCTTCCACTTGATTGCGCGGCTGTACGATGACTTCCGCACCGACTGAGTTTTTCGCGATAGATTTGGACATCAACAATGAAATGATCGAACCGGCTAAGCCGACGACGGCCGAGTACACCAGCAGGCTGCCGACCTGATCCGTACTGTGTATGCCAAGTACGGCCAAAACAACGCGGATGACGACCAAAACGGCAATATTGGTTGCGAGAAACAAGAAGATTCGTTTCACCGGGGAGATTCCTTTTTTGGGTATGGTGGGTTTATGTTTTTGATTGATATAAAACAACAACAAAATTAAACAATATCGGAATATTGAAGTTTACTTTGCATGCTGCTCTTTATATCGAAACCGGTTGGAATTCAAATTATCGGTTTACCCTAAAATTTTCGAGCGAATTCACAATCAGGCTGTAAGACTTATACCGCATTACTGCTAATGCTGCGGTATTTTCTCAAAAAGAGGCGGATTCTAAAATGCCGTACTTGGAAAAGGTATGCAAAACCAAAGTATCATTTTGACTAAACAGGAGATTTAGCGTTAACAAAATGCCATTTTCCCCTCAAAAACGTATTGATTACCCGTCCGAATATACCTAATAAAGACCGTTACTCCTCTTTTGATTGCCACCCCACCCCGAAATCTGATAAATAACGAATATAACATTTACATTAAATCCGTGCGCAAATCATGAAACGCAAAACCTCCCTCAATCTCGTTCTTGCCAGCATTGCGGTTGCCATTGCCTTGATTACGGCTGCGGCTTTTTGGTTTTATCACAGCCCTTACGGTCCGACCATCCCACTTATCCGTACCGGCTCTTCACAATCCATTACCCAACCCGACCGACCATCCCCGAAAATCGTCCAATCTGCGCGCAACCAAATCGGCAAGACCCTGCGTTATGACTCTGCCTATACCAAACTCAAATATCCGATGGGTGATGTGCCGATGAAAAAAGGCGTGTGCACCGACGTCATCATCCGCGCCCTGCGCGACCAAAATATGGATTTGCAAGAACTTGTCCATCAAGACATGAGCCAGAACTTCTCCGCCTATCCCAACCGTTGGGGCTTGAAACAACCCGATGCCAACATCGACCACCGCCGCGTACCCAACCTCATAACTTATTTCACACGCCAAGGCTGGGCGGTACAGGATACGAATTATCAGGCAGGCGATATTGTGACTTGGGAGCTTAAAGGCAACCGCCCCCACATCGGCATCGTCTCCGACCGCAAAATCGGAGACAGACCCTTGATTATCCACAATATCGGTTTGGGAACCCGCGAAGACGACATCCTCTACCGCTATACTATTACCGGACATTTCAGGCTTCCCGTTCAGTAAATTTTCCATCGTGTTATAGTGAATTAAATTTAAATCAGGACAAGGCGACGAAGCCGCAGACAGTACAGATAGTACG
>CAKARM010000204.1:0-4412 GCA_916720585.1 uncultured Neisseria sp. | reverse complement strand
CTAAGGCGAGGCAACGCCGTACTGGTTTAAAGTTAATCCACTATACAAACAACCATCCCAAAAGGTCGTCTGAAAACCCGATACTCTTTGACAAGGCATCCTGACAAGCGTGCGGATGCCTGAATATTCTGACGCAGGCAAGAGACGGCTGATCAATACGTTTGATAACCAAGCCGGTAAGGCAGCCCCACCATAGCCCTTTCACAACGTTTTTACTATAATCCCCCATTTCCTCCCCTGCCCCGTGCATCATGCCCAAAGCCACTTTCTACACCCACGCCGCCGACCCCGCCGCCTTCGCCTGCCGCCTGATTGCGCGCGCCATACGCGACGGCGGGCAGATATTGGTCTGGTCGGATTCCGATGAAACCATCCGCCGCCTCGACCGCGACCTTTGGCAGCAAATTCCCGAAAGCTTCATTCCGCATGAAATTTGGCAACCCGACCAACCCATGTCGTCTGAAACGCCCGTATGGCTCGCGTTCGGCGATACTTTACCCACCGTCCCTGAAAACGCCACTGTCCTCAACCTCTCGCCCGACTTTTGGAACGAAGCCCCCGTCGTCCCCGCCCGCGTGCTTGAAATCGTAGGCAGCAGCTTGGAAGAGCTCGCCGACGCCCGCGAACGCTTCAGCGCATACAGAAAAAATGGCTTTACCATCGAACACCACGATATGACGGGCAAAGCCTAAAATCGAAGGTCGTCTGAAAACGGCTTTACACGATAAGCCGAAAATTTAAACAGCCTTGATTCCTTTTGATTCAAACTGGGCTATAATCCCGACTTTCTTTTACTGACCCCTTTTAAAAGACGAAAACATCATGAACAAAACTTTCAAATTCAGCGCATTGGCAATCGCCGCCGCATTGGCACTGACCGCCTGCGACAAAAAAGACGCCAATACACCTGCTTCAGCCTCTGCACCCGCATCGGCATCCGCAGCTTCCGGCGCATCTGCCGCAAAAGACGCATCCTCTATTGGCACACCGGTCCAACAAGCCAGCTACGCAATGGGTATGGACATCGGCAGCTCCCTGAAACAAATGAAAGATCAGGGCGCAGAAATCGACATGAAAGTCTTCATCGAAGCCTTGCAAGCCTCTTATGACGGCAAAGAAAGCAAAATGACTGAAGTCCAAGCACAAGAAGTCATGATGAAATTCCTGAAAGAACAACAAGTCAAAGCAGCGGAAAAACTTCAGGCTGACGCCAAAGCCAACTTGGAAAAAGGCGAAGCGTTCCTCAAAGAAAACGCCACTAAAGAAGGTGTGAAAACCACTGCTTCCGGCCTGCAATACAAAATCACCAAAGAAGGTGACGGCAAACAGCCTAAAAAAGACGACATCGTCGTTGTCGAATACGAAGGCCGCCTGATTGACGGTACCGTCTTCGACAGCAGCAAAGCCAACGGCGGTCCTGTTACCTTCCCCGTCAGCCAAGTTATCCCCGGCTGGGCCGAAGGCATCCAACTCTTGAAAGAAGGTAGCGAAGCCACCTTCTACATCCCGTCCAAACTCGCCTACCGCGACCAAGTCATGCCGGGCGGGAAAATCGGTCCGAATTCCACTTTGGTATTCGACGTGAAGCTGGTTAAAATCGGCAAACCCGAAGATTTCCAACCCGCTCCCGGTCAAGTTGACATTCAAAAAGTCCAATAAGCCTGCGCTTTAACCCGATGCCCGAACCGAATCCGTTTCGGGCATTTCTGTTCTGTATATTCGCAAAACATGGTTTACCCCGTTTCAGACGACCTCCTATCCCATCAAACCCCTAATAAACCCGCGCCATAACATTCCGATTTTGTTTTGCTATACAATAAAACCTACCAACCTCCTACAACCGACGCCATGAAAAACATCGTTATCCTCATCTCCGGCCGCGGCAGCAATATGCAGGCCATCGTCAATGCCGCCATTCCAGACGCCCGCATCGCCGCCGTCCTCAGCAACAGCGCAACCGCCGCCGGACTGGCTTGGGCAGCCGATCGCGGCATCGCCACCGACAGCCTCAACCACAAAGACTTCCCCAGCCGCCTTGCTTTCGACCAAGCCATGATGGAGAAAATCGATGCCTATCAACCTGATTTGGTCGTCCTCGCAGGCTTTATGCGCATCCTCACGCCCGAATTCTGCGCCCATTACTCAAACCGCCTGATCAACATCCACCCGTCCATCCTCCCCGCCTTCACCGGCCTGCACACCCACGAACGCGCCCTTGAAGCCGGCTGCCGCGTCGCAGGCTGCACTATCCACTTCGTAACCCCCGAGCTGGACTGCGGTCCGATTATCTCGCAAGGCATCGTCCCGATCCTCGACGGCGATACGCCCGACGACATTGCCGCACGTGTCCTGACCGTCGAACACCGCCTTTTCCCGCAAGCCGTTGCCGATTTCGTTGCAGGTCGTCTGAAAATCGAAGGCAACCGCGTATTCAATTCAGAGCGCAACGCCGAAGGACAAACCTTACTCGCGTAATCCTGCCCAATGCGCAGCATCCTACAAGGAAACACCATGAGCCAAAACCGGTTGACCCTTTCGGATATCATTTCCGAATCCGACTACCGTAAACGCCAAAGCAAAGCTATCGATTTATTCAACCAAAGCGTCGAAAACAAACCCGAAATAACGCGGGCGGTATGCGATTTTGTTGTCGGAGACCCGCTCAATAACCGCTCTTTTTCTCCCGGTTTCAAGCTGCACTGCCTAAACTGGCTGATCGACCATCACTTGGACCGCTGTGACGAAAGCTACGAGCAGCATCCTGAAGACGACGGCTTTCCCGAAGGCTTCGACGATTTAATCGATTGCCAGTGGAAATTCAAATGGATCATTCCCACGCTTGCCCGCGACCTCTTTCTCGACAAAAAGGAAATCGAGGAAGCGAACGAAACAATGCGTTACCACTATGAAAACATGCGGTTCAGTCTTTCATCATTTTATAAAACCCTGATGCTGCAAAACATCCTGACCGGAGACCACGCCGCCGCCAAAGAAAATTTCCAAAAATGGCAGCAAACCGCCGCAGATGAATTTTCCGACTGTCCCGCGTGCGAACAGTCCGAGCAGGTCAATTTCTACCATTTTATCGGGCAGTACCAAAAAGCCATCGATACCGCCCAGCCCATCTTAACGGGCGAAATGACCTGCGCCGAAGTGCCGCACCTCACCTACTACCCCGTCATCGACAGCATGATAAGGCTGGGCAAATACGAGGAGGCGGAACGCCTTTTGGACGAAGCCATAGACAAAATCAACGTCGAAGAAGACGAAGAGTTCGTCCGCCTGATCCCCCTCTTTTCCCAACTGGCGTACAAACTCGGACAGTCGCAACGCGCCCTCGATTTGATGAACCGGCACGGCGACACCATCATTCGACATGCCCCAAACGACAATATGCTCTATTTGGACTACCTCATCGCGCTTTCTCCTTTTGACGAAAAAGCGGCGCAACATGCCCGCGAGTTTGCCGCAGACTTCGACAAACGCAACGGCAACAGCTATTACCAAAGCCAGATAGAATTTATGTTCGGTTCGGGCAATCTCCAATAAACCCAAGCTCGTCTGAAATTCTTTCAGACGACCCAAAACAGGAGGAATGACACCATGAAAACACCCACCCTGCTAATCGCCGCCGCCCTCTCCCTAAGCGTCGCAAACGCCTATGCCGCAGGACTGCCCCAATCAGCCACCCTGAAATACTCCGGCAGCTACGGCATACCCGCCACCATGACCTTCACACGCAGCGGCAACCAATACACCATCGTGTCCAGAATCAAAGTCCCGATGTACAGCATCCGCTTCGAATCCGGCGGCACCATCAGCGGCAACACCCTCCGTCCCAAATACTATAAAGACGTCCGCGGCGGCAAACTCTATGCCGAAGCCAAATTCAGCGGCAACAGCATCACTTACGGTAAAGCCGGTTCGAGCGAAACCGCCAAAACCGGCGGCACGACACTCGACCTCTTTACGCTGGCTTGGCAGCTTGCCGCCAACGATGCCCGCCTGCCGTCCGGCCTGAACATCACCAACGGCAAAAAACTCTACCCCGTCAACGGCATGACCAAAGTCGGCAGCGAAAACTACAAAATCGGCGGCGGTACCACCACAGTCAACAAATACCGCGTCAAACGCGGCGACGACACCGTAACCTATTCGTTCGCCCCCGCCTTCAACAACATCCCCGCCGAAATCAATTACACCGACGACGGCAAAACTTACGACCTCAAACTCACATCCGTCACCATCAACGGAAAAGCCGTCAAACCATAACGGCGCCAAACCCTCCCCGACAAACGACCGTTTCCCAAAGGTCGTCTGAAACCGAACTGCACCCCAAAAGCTGGACATCCCCTCCAAACTATAGTGGATTAAATTTAAATCAGGACAAGGCGACGAAGCCGCAGACAGTA
>CAKARM010000203.1:0-4423 GCA_916720585.1 uncultured Neisseria sp. | reverse complement strand
TTTGAGCTAAGGCGAGGCAACGCCGTACTGGTTTAAAGTTAATCCACTATATCGTACAGATTGTCGCATAAGCTACATAAATTGTCGGATATTCTATACTTTGCAGTGTTATCTTTAATTTTTATTCAATATATAATCATTCTCAAATACAAATCAATCATATCAACATCTTCCTATCTTACTTTTTCAGACGACCTTACTCATATCTGAATTCATTTCCCATTAAGGAGCAGTTATGAACAGCCCGTGGCAGTCTAACTGTTTGAGTATCGTCATCGCTTTTGCATTTTCATCCGCATATGCTCAAACTGTACCCGATAAAGTCAATCTGAACGAAATTACCGTAAAGGGGGCAAGAAATACACCCGCCCAGAGTAATGGCAACTACACCGTCAAAGGCAGCACCTCGGCCACCAAGCTTGACTTGAAACTCAAAGAAACCCCGCAAAGTGTAACCGTTTTCACCCAGCAGCAGATGCAGGATCAGAATTTGCAGAACCTCGATCAGGTGCTGGAAGAAACTCCGGGTATTACCGTATTGCAGGACTCCGTTACCGGCATGGGCGAAGCCCAGTATTATTCGCGCGGCTTCCCCGTCGATAATTACCAGCTTGACGGTGTGCTGGCCAATAAATACCTGCTCGGCGGGCCGCGCTTTATTGCCGCACAGGACAGCTATCTTTACGACAGGGTGGAAATCATCCGCGGTTCGAACGGGCTGAGCACCGGAGTGGGCGATCCGGCGGCCAGCGTCAATTTCGTGCGCAAACGCCCGATGGCGAAAAAATCGGGGGAATTGAACCTGAAATACGGTTCTTGGAACAACAAACGTGTCGAATTCGATTACGGCGGTGCGTTGAACAAATCCCAAACCCTGCGCGGCCGCGTCGTCGGAACATGGGAGAACGGCAACAGCTTTATGGACAGAATCAAACGCAAATCCCATGCCTTCTACACTGTATTCGATTGGACGCCAACCGACAAAGACAGCTTTACGTTTGGCTTCAGCCGTCAGCACCGCAACATCACCGGTGCGCCGACCAAGGGGTTGATGCGTTATTCGAAAGTTACCCAGGATTATGATTTCGAGTTGGGGGATTCCCCGACACATTGGATAGATGCCCGCGACGTTCCCCCGAGTTTCAACAACGGGGCGGAATGGGCGTTTAACAAAGCCACCAGCGACAATATGTTTGCCGAATACAAACATCATTTCAACGACCATATCAAGCTGCAAACCGCCTATACCCGCAGCCGTACCAAAAGCGACCTGCGTTACGGCGATATGGGGGTAAACGGCTACGCGCCGCAATTTAACGCAGCAACTTATGATTTCGGCCGCGAACGCGACAAATACGACGACAAGGCGTTCGATATCCATCTGGACAGCCGTTTCAAACTTTTTGACCAGGACCAGCAGTTTATTGTCGGTTTCGGTGGCATCCGCCATACCCAGACGAGGGACGATTATAATTTCAGCAGCAGCGGCGAATTGAATGTCGATGATGCCAAACCTACAGGTATTGCGGCCATGACGGGAGAACCGATAGACCGTAATTTCTATTTATGGCAGGCGATTCCGCTTGATTACTGGAATAACGGCAGCTATCCCATGTTGGGGTACAACCGGGCTTGGGAGAAAAAATTGGGACCGGACGGGTTGATTTCCCGTGATCATTTGGCTTCGGAACAATACGGTCCCTATTTTGCCCTGAAACTCAAGCCGGCCAAGTGGCTGACGGCGGTGATAGGCGGGCGTTGGCTGACATGGCGGGACAAAGGGGGCGGGAAATGGTCGTTTTACAAAAACAAAAACAACGTGATAACGGACGATACGGTTGAAATGCCCGACGAAGGGTACGCCCCCGATCACAATAAAAGCAGTATGTATCACGATACAGTGCGCAAATTCGTCCCGTACGGCGGCGTGATTGTAGAACTGACGCCGACCATCAATGCCTACGCCAGCTATACCGGCATCCTGAAAACCAACAATGTCTTAAGGAACAGGCCGGCCTATGGCGAGGGCGGCGGATGGCTGCCGCCGATTACCGGCAATTCCAAAGAAGTCGGCATTAAAGGCGGCTTGTGGAACGACAGGCTGAATTTTGCCCTGTCTTACTTCACCATGACCCAGAAAAATTACCCCACGCTCGAACCTACAGGCTCGCGCTGTTACGAATGGAAATACGGTGGGGAAAACGGCAACGAACCGTGGTGCTTCCAAGGCGATTGGGAATACGGCACAGGCAAGGGCTATACCAGCAGGGGTTTCGACATCAACCTTGCCGGGCAGATTACCCCGAAATGGCGAATGCAGGCAGGCTTTGTCAAACTGAAGATAGACAAACCTTACGACGCGCCCAACTCCTCCAACGACTTGGGGGACGACATGAATCTGGAGTACGGCGGCACCTATACCGCGCCGGATAAAACCTTCAAATTCTTCACCAGCTACGACTTTACGCCCAAGCTGACGATGGGGGTGGGGATGCGCTGGGTTAGCGGCACCAAGCCCAAACCTTGGGGGCATGGTCTTTCCAACGGGCAATATTACGTTTCCGACAAACCCAAAGCTCTGTGGCAGCCTTCCTACTCGATATGGAACGTCATGGCGCGCTATAAAATCAACAAACACGCCGCACTGGCGGTCAACATCGGCAACCTGACCAATAAACGCTATTACACCAACTCCCGCAGCAATTTTTACGGCAAACCGCGCAATGCCTCCGTTGCCTTGAAAATTAAGTGGTAGGCTGTTTGCACGGAACTCTTCCGCCAAGAAGCAGTTTGCATGACGGAAAAGTTTTAAAGAGGTCCAAAGGTCGTCTGAAAGTTTTCAGACGACCTTTTTATCTCCCGCGTCAATCTTTACATGTTTTCAAACCACCTTTAGCCGAATTGACTTGAGAAGAAGTGTAAAGGGGTTATAATCAGTTAACAGATGAACAATCTGTTATTTTAACGGTAAGGACATCAAGGAGAAGGTAATGAAAAAACATGATTTTGAATCCCGCAAAGAAGCTTTGTTGAAAGACATTCAAGATGTAATGAACGATGTTGAAGAGCTGTACACCAAAGGTGTGGAAGCCGGTTCGGAAGAAGGTAAAAAAGCCAAAGCCAAATTGCAGGAAAAACTCGAAGCCGCTAAAGAGCGTTTGTATCGTTTTGAAGACGAAGCGGGAGAGCGCATCAGACATCATGCCGACCGCGCGCGCGAAAAATACGACGAATTTGAAGAATTGGCAGAAGAGCGTTTCAAAGAAGGCAAAAAACGCTTTGCCGAGTTTGGAGAAGAAGCGGGTGACCGCATCAAACGCGGCGCGCGCCAAGCCGATGCAGCCGTACACGACAAACCTTATTACGCAATGGGCTTTGCCGCACTGGCAGGCTTGGTCGTCGGCGTCTTGCTGAACCGCCGATAATCGGTCAAACAGGAATGCCGTCCGGACACGATTTTTAGAAGTCTTGTTCCGGCGGCGTTTGCTTATGAGGGGCGGCAAAGGTTTCAGACGACCCCAAAGCCTTCGGATTGTCCGTTTCGGAGCAATCAGGGAAATCGGAATATGGGTATCAGACAAAATATCGAACATACGAAAACGCTGCTGAATCAAGGTATTGATTTGCTTTTGCTGCGGTTGCAGATTTTGAATCTGGATTTGGCGGAGCAGGCGGAAAACGTGTTCCGCATCATCATATGGCTGGTCGTATCGGGCATATTGCTGCTGATTGCATTCATCAGCCTGCTTTTTGGACTAAACCGCGTGTTGTCAGATACCGCGGCGATATGGGTATTTTTCGGGATAACCGCCCTCAGCCTGATCGTCATTGCAATTTTGTTCGGTAAAGTGTCAAAAGATTGGCGCAGCCAAAACAACCAAATCGCGGCAACCTTGCAGGACATCCGGGCTGACATCGCCTGCCTGCGCGGTCAAGATATGCAGGAAGGAGGGGACGATGAATAAAACGGAACGCGATGAAGCTCGCGAACTGCTGCAACTGGAAGCCAAACTCGTCCGCCTGAGGATTGAGGCATCGTATTTGAAACAGCGTAAATTGAAGGAACAGGAAGAGCGCAAGTCGGACACGCTGATGAAGCTGCTGGATTTGGGCAACGAGCTGACGCAGACAAGCCTGCTGTATAAAACGGCAGGACTCGCCATTCCGCGCAAATACCGCTTCGGCGCACTGCTGGCAGCGTTTGCGTTGAAGGCTGCGATGAAGTAGATGGGATTAGAAAGAAGGTCGTCTGAAAGTTGGGCTTCAGACGACCTTTTTGTAATTTGTGGGATTCGTGGGCGAAGCCCACGCTACGGTGGTTTTCAGACGATTTTTGGTTGTCGGTGTAGGTTGAGATAACTGTATCCGACGGGATATTTTTTTGCCGTCATTCCCGCGCAGGCGGGAATCTACTTTTGAATTT
>CAKARM010000202.1:0-4424 GCA_916720585.1 uncultured Neisseria sp. | reverse complement strand
CATCTGAAATTTTGAGTTTGATTCGTGGGCAAAGCCCACGCTACGGGTTTCTATTCTCTCTTGCTACGGTTTTTGCCGTAGGTCAGATTCTCGAATCCGACGGCTATTTGAGATGGCAGCGGCTGTTGTCGGATACAAGCCTCCAACCTGCGACCAGCTACGGTTTGCCCAGCATTATTTGCAACGCATCAGCGTACGCGTCCGCCAAACTTTTTTGCCTGAGCCGTCCGTTGAAAAATCACGGAATCTTTGCGTCAGTACGCCTCGGTTTAAAGAAAACTCAAAATTATCGTTATAAATCTGCGTACCTTGCTCCGGCTCCTCTTCCCGAACGCGTGCCGTACCTGCGATTTTATCGGGCGAATAAATTCGATAATTCAGTTTCGTATATTTCGCGCCCCATTCCCAACCGTTTAATTCAATTGATTTTTTACCTATTTCAATATAAAAGCCGCTATCTTCCGACACATAGACATTATCCATAGCAGCGTTTTCATCATAACCCATGGCACATAAAGCCCTTATATGTTTGGGCGATACCTTCCCTTCATAATGCCCGGCCCATTTGCCTTGAAACGCTTGCGGAATATCTTGGGCAGCGGCTTGGAATCCAAGAAGGAGCAAACCGGCGGTCAGAACAGATTTTAAAGTGAGCGACATTATATTATTTTATAGTGGATTAACTTTAAATCAGGACAAGGCGACGAAGCCGCAGACAGTACAGATAGTACGGCAAGGCGAGGCAACGCCGTACTGGTTTAAAGTTAATCCACTATACCTTTCAAGAAAAAGTGGTTAAACCAATATGAATAATAATACAGGAAACGGAAAGAATATAAAAAGGTCGTCTGAAAACATTTAAAGGTTTTCAGACGACCTCGTATGGGCTTTGGATTCAAGCACCGTATGCCCGCGGTTTCGGCAGGTCGGATTCGCCAATTTGAAACTTACCCTTACCCCTGCTGCTGGATGATATGCACATCGCGCTGCGGGAAAGGAATATTGATATTGGCGGCGCGCAGGTTTTCCACTACCTGCTCGTTCAGCCCGAAGCGGAACGCGCCCAAATCGGCTTCGTTCGTCCACGCCCAAAGTGTAACTTCAATGGCGCTGTCGCCCAGGTTGGTAATAAATGTTACTGCCTCTTTGCCTGGAGTCTGTACGCACAAAGGATGCTCGGTAGCGGCTTTCAGGACGGCGGCTTTGGCGGCTTTCAAATCACAGGCGTAATCGACACCGACCACCACCTGCACGCGGCACAACGGCATGGAAGAACGGTTGACGATACTGTTGCTCATGACGACGCTGTTGGGCAGGATGACTTCTTCGTTATCCGGCGTACTCAGCGCGGTCTGCACCATTTTAATTTCGCTAACAAAGCCTTCGAAGCCGTTGACTTTGATGTAGTCGCCGACTTTAAACGGACGGAACAGAATAATCAGCGCGCCGGCGGCAAAGTTCGACAGTTGGTCTTTCAGCGACAAAGCCACCGCCAAGCCCGCGCCACCGATTAAGGCAGTAACCGACGTGGTCGGAATGCCCAGCTTGCCCAGCGCGGCAATAATAATCAGGATTAACAGGCCGACATTAGCCACATTGCCGAGGAAGCTCACCAGCGTTCTGTCCACTTTGGCGCGGGTCAGCGCAGCTTTCATCAAAATAACAAGGCGGGAAGCTATCCATCTGCCGACAAAGAAAATCGCCAACGCCGCAACGAGATTGGTACCGAATGCCATGCCGGTTTCAGCAAGACGTTCCCAGCCCGCAAATGAAGAGAGGTTTTCAAGATCGAAATTCATGATTTTTATTTCTGGTTAAAGGATGGTTGGAAATCTGGATATTATGGGTTTTGCGGCAAGCCTGTCTATCTTTTCAGACAACCTTAAAACCGCGTACCTGGGTCGTATTGAATCCATAAAGGGGACCGCGCCCGTGATTGTATGCCTGTCGGCGGGAAGAATAAAGGTCGTCTGAAAACCTGATTTTCAAGTTTTCAGACGACCTTGGGTGGGTTTTGGGGTTCAACTACCGCGTGCGTGCGTACCGCACACACCCTGCACCCGATGCCCAGTTTCAGTAGGTCGGATTCTCGAATCCGACGGCTATTTGAGATGGCAGCGGCTTTTGTCGGATACAAGTATCCGACCTACTGCTGGCTAATCCTTTTTAATCGGCGGATTGGCATTAATCGGCAGCGACGAGCGGGACACTTTAACGTTTGGATAATGCTTCCGCATCAAATGCTGAAACGCTTCCGCCTTGCGCTCTTTTCCGCTCTTTTCGTAATTCGTCCCCAAAATCACTTCATCCACAATATTGCGTATATCGGCATAAGGCAGATAGACGGATTTTGTGGTTGGGCAATATTCGATTTTGTCAGAACCAATTTGTTCAATTTTCAGCAGGCGGAACTCTTCCTCATCGCGGAAAGCAAAATCTTTAAACAGATAGCGGATATATTCCAAAACTTTTCTGTCTTCATCGCTGATATTATTGGATTTTTTCATTAACTCTATCAACGCTTCTTCAAGCTTGTTGATGCGAAATTTATGCCAACCTGGATTTTTTCCTACAGGCTTTAATCGGATACCAAAACTTTGATTATTCTTATTCAACAACCATTTCCCACATTTTTCCTTAGCAATATATTCATCGTAATAAGCGATATAAGCTACCTGATAAAGCGGCAGGTTTTTATCTTCTAAACCCGCTACATCTGCCTCTATTGGTTCTTTGAAACCTTCATTCTGTTTATTTGCAAAACTTTTGAACGAAGCAGAAACATCAGGCTCTTTCAACCAATCCCCGCTTTTATTAAATACCAAGCAGCAGCCCGATGCTTCCACGCCGTTTTCTTTACCATACAGGCGGAACTGGTTCAAATCGTTTACGCGGCTGGAAAAGCAGGTAAAGAAAGCATTATAGGCAGGGCAATCAGCCTTGTTTTCCAATTCCAAATCCTGCAAATTCAGTAGCTCCAATAGCCCTTCTCCTTCAGTAGGGTCATTCATATAAGTGGAGCTACCAATTCTCATTGGACTAACCTTACTACTGTCAACAGGATCGTTATCATTGGCTTTATCATCGGTTTTATCACTGATGATGCCAAATAATTTTTCGCATACTAAAGGCGAAGTGTAATGTGCAAGTGGAATTGATCCCAATTCAATAGGTGGGATATTTAAAACCGCCAGAATGGTAGAAACTGCGTTTATTAAATCTCCTTTTTTACTTTCAAATAAATCTCCCTGTATTTTCCGTTTTTTCCATTCAAAATATCTTTCCCATTTTTTTTGAATTATGGCTTGTTTGAAATAACAACGGCCTAACCAAGATTGTGCATTGTTTTGTTCTTGAAGGCTGTTTTGCTTGTCTGCCAGCTGTTTGGCAAATTCCAATAATTGTTGGAAATGCTCAACTGCCTGTTCAAATAACTGTTCCGACTCCTTGCCTTTGGCTTTTAGCGCCTGTTCAAAATAGCAGCGGCCTAACCCAAATTGTGCATTGTTTTGTTCTTGAAGACTGTTTTGCTTGTCTGCCAGCTGTTTGGCAAATTCCAATGATTGTTGGAAATGCTCAACTGCATTTCCAAACAACTGTTCTGATTCCTTGCCTTTGGCTGTTAGCGCCTGTTTAAAATAGCAAACGCCTAACCAATTTTGGGCATGGTATTGTTTTTTAAAGATGTTTTGCTTATCTTCCAGCTGTTTGGCAAATTCCAACGATTGCTGGAAATGCTCAACGGCATGCTCAAATAACTGTTCCGACTCCTTGTCTTTGGCTTTTAGCGCCTGCTCTAAATAGCAACGGCCAAGCCAATGTTGGGCATTGATTTGTTCTTGAAGGCTGTTTTGCTTGTTTGCCAGCCGTTCGGCAAGACTCAATTGCTGTTGGAAATGCTCGACTGTCTGTCCAAATAACTGCTCCGAATCCTTGCCTTTGGCTTTCTTCGCCTGCTCTAAATAGCAACGGCCAAGCCAATGTTGGACATTGATTTGCTCCAGAATTTGGCTATTTTTGTCTTCAATTTCACCTAAAGCCTGATTCAGCTTTTCAATCGTTTCGCCAAATTTTTTGTTCTCGAATAAATCTACACCTTCATTAATTAAACTCCAAACACTCATTCCTTTATCCCTTTCTCAAAACAATCTGTTAAACGCCGTACCATCTCAATGCGCCTCTTCCCAATTCATTCCCACACCAACCTCAGCCACCAGCGGCACTTTCAACATCCCTTCATCCACTTTCGCCATAATCTGCGGCAGTTTTTCTTTGACCAAATCCAGTTCGGCTTCGGGTACTTCCAACACCAGTTCGTCATGCACCTGCATAATCAGCTTGCTTTGCAAGAGGTCGTCTGAAAGCCAGAGGGATACGTCTATCATGGCGCGTTTGATGAGGTCGGAGGCGGTGCCTTGCATGGG
>CAKARM010000201.1:0-4426 GCA_916720585.1 uncultured Neisseria sp. | reverse complement strand
TGTACTGTCTGCGGCTTCGTCGCCTTGTCCTGATTTAAATTTAATCCACTATAATATCAATGGGCTTGAAAGTGCCGCTCTGAGGAGGTTTGGACGTATCGTGTTTTTTCAATTTCAAAACAAGCAACAGCGGATTTTTTCTTTATTGAGCGCGGCTGTTGTAATTGTCATCGTTATGACCTTATGGTCTTATGCTTGGGCGCAATATTTTGATTTAGGGGCGAATGAACCGAAGGAGGCGCTTGAGATGGCCGGGTTTGGTCTGTTGGTGCAATTTTTCCTATGCCTGCCTTATCTTTATTTCAAGCGATATATGCCTGCCTCTCTTTGGGCGACATCGATTCTTAATGGCGCCTATCTGTTTTTGTATTGGAGCAATTCGACGCCGCTTTGCTGCGGTGATATGGGGCAAGGCTTGATGTCTATGCTGTTTATGTTTGTTTCGGGCGTGTATTTCGTTGTCTCCTGTTTGGTGATTATTGCGTGTTTGCATGCTAAAAAGGTCAGGAAAATCGGACAGCCTTCATAATCCGGCATAGATAAAGATAGAACAAAAGGTCGTCTGAAACCCAAATTTGAGGTTTCAGACGACCTTTTTTACTGCGTTGCGTTCAACTTTAAATATTGCGTTAACCGATTCAAACCAAACCCAGCTTTTTCAGCAACGCGACGCTGCCTGCGTCTACAAGTCTAAAGGTTTCGTCAAAGTCGCCGGTGTACCACGGGTCGGGGACGTGGCGGTAGCCGCTTTCGGGGATGAGGTCGGTGAGTTTGAAGATTTTGTCGGGGTGTTTGCCGAACATTTTTTCCAGTTCGGCAAGGTTGTTGTCATCCATGGCGATGATGAAGTTGAATTCATCGAAATCTTCGGAACGCACTTTGCTGCTGGTAAAACCTTGATGGTCGATGCCGTGGGCGGCGAGAATTTTGCGAGTGCCTTGGTGCATGTTTTCGCCGTCGTGCCAGCCGGATGTGCCTGCGCTGTCGGTGCGGACGCGGTGGGCTACGCCTGTTTCGTGGGCGCGGTGGCGCAGGACGTATTCCGCCATGGGGGAGCGGCAGATGTTGCCGAGGCAGACGAAGAGTACGGAATGGTTTTTCATAGGCGGTTTAGGCGTGTTCGGAGAAGAATGGGTTGTGTCCGTCCAGGGACAGGGACTGCGCGTAGGTCGGCAGGTCGGCATTTTCCGGCAAAACGTCGTGCAGGATGCGGATATGCTCGACGCGGCATTCCGCCATCAGGTCGAGGAAGTTGTGTTGGATGACGGCGATGTTGTCGGAGGACGAAAGGTTCCACACGAACACTTGCGGGACGACTTCAAACGCGCTGTCGGTCGCGTTGAAACCGAACAGAATCTGCCCGCCCGCCCTTGCGGCAATGACGACGCCGACGCGCGGACTCTGCATACGGATGGCGCGGATGGCGTTGGTGGCGAACACGTCCATCGCCATGCGCTGACGGGTGTGGCTGCCGTCGGTCAGGGCTTGGAGCGGGGTGTTCGGAGACAGCGGGTTAGTGAAGAGGGTAACGCCGGCGGCGGCAAGGCTTTCCTGCCAAACCTGCATCAGCGGCAGGCCTGCCTGTTGCAGGTTGACACCCAAGGCGGTTTGCAGGTTTTTGTCGCCGTAGCCCAGCGCGTAAACGACGTGGACAGACTGCCCTTCGGGACAGATCAGCGGTTTGTCCTCAAAGGTTTGCAGGAATGCGGCGGCGGATTCGCTGTTTTGTTTCGCCTTCCACCACTGTTCGGGCGTGATGCCGCTCAGGTCGTCTGAATGGGCGAGGAAGGGCAGCCATTGGGTGTTTTGCGTTAAAGCACGCAAGTGGGGATAGTTGGACAGGCAGGCGGTCAGCGCCTCGGTAGGCAGCGTCAGGGGCAGCGTGCGCTCCTGTTTGCAGCCGGCGACGATGACGACGGGCAAGGCAAACCATTGGGCTTCGTCGTCGTTTTCGGCGGATAAGACTTGATTGATGCTCTGCATCAGCGCGTTGTAGGTCTCTACATCGGGCGCCATGGTCATGGCGACAGACAAGTTGACGTAGTAGTTTTGATGAAGTTGGCTGCGGATTTCGGTTTGCAACTGCCCCACAGCAATCTTGCGGGTTGCGGCGGTCGTGCCGTGTGCGAGCAGTGAGGCGTTTATCAGTAAATGGTTTTTAACCGGAGTCTGCGGATAAGGGCGTGTGTCGTGGAGGATGAAGGTGTTCATATGGATATAAATCGGTGGTTGGTCCGGACAGCTCGGATTATAACAATATCGGGATACGGATTGGGAAAAGGTCGTCTGAAAACGACGCTTCGACAGCGTTCAAACAAATATCGCAAGCTGCCTCAAACCATTTTGACGTTTTCAGACGACCCTTTTTCTAATCTTTTTAGTTTTCTTCTTTTGCCCAGTGTTCCCTTACCCGCGCTTTGCCGTCTGCGTCCAAACGGCGGTAAAGGTTGATGACTTCATCGGCGGAGGCGGTGTTTTCCGGCTGTGCCGCGCCGAACAGGGAGCGCACATAATCGTCCGCCGGATGGTTTTGAATATCCTGCGGCGTATCGACCTGAATCAGCCTGCCTTGGTGCATCACGCCGATGCGGCAGGCGAGCTTGGCGGCTTCGTTCATGTCGTGGGTAACGAAAACGATGGTAGTGCCGAGTTTTTTATGAATCAGCGACACGGTTTCCTGAAGGGAAGCGCGGGCGAGCGGGTCGAGGGCGGAGAAGGGTTCGTCCATCAACAAGATGTCGGGTTTGGCGGCAATGGCGCGCAGGATGCCGATGCGCTGCTGTTCGCCGCCGGAGAGTTCGTGCGGATAGCGGTTTAGGTAGGTTTCGGGCGGCATGCCGACCAGCTCGAGCAGCTCGTTCACGCGCGATGTGCGCTTCGGTTTGTCCCAGCCTAAAATGTCGGGCATCAGCTCGATATTCTGCCGCACGGTCATGGTGGGGAACAGGGCGATTTGTTGCAGCACATAACCGATGCGGTGGCGCAGCCCGCGGATGTCGTAATCTTTGATACGCCTGCCGTTGAAATAAACATCGCCGTCGGTCGGCTCGGTCAGCGCATTAATCATGCGCAGCGTGGTGGATTTGCCGCTGCCTGAACCGCCCACCAACACGAAAAACTCGCCTTGGTAAATGGTGAGGTTCAGTTTGTTCACGGCGGTGTGGTTGTCGTAGCGTTTGCTGACGTTTTTGAATTCGATTAAGGGGGTGTTGTGTTCAGGCTGCATCATAAATATCCTTTGCAACTTCGACAAAGCGGCGCGGCTCATGTTCCAATAATTTCGGCAGGTCGTCTGAAACGGCGGCAAGTTCGCCTTTGGCAATGGCGGTGTAGGTGGAAACCCACGCTTCAATCTGCCAATCGGGCGTGTCAGGGTACGCAGCTTTGCGGCTGGCGAAGGCTTCTTCCATGGTTTCATTGTGGTAGCGGTGCGGTTTGCCGGTGATTTCGGTTAAGACGGCGGCTATTTCAGCGAAGTTTAATGCTTGGGAACCTGTCAGCGTATAGGTCTGATTATCGTGGCGGTGGTTGCCGCACGCGATGTCGGCGATGACGTTTGCCGCCGCTTGGGCAACATCGCGCTGCGAAACGCAGGCAACGCGCCCATCGTCGGCAGGGCCTGCGATGATGCCGTCTGCGTTGACAATCGTTGCCATCATCTCGCTGTAAAAATTGTCGCGCAGAAAGGTGTAACGCATATTTGTTTGCCGAATCGCATTTTCGGTAACCGCATGGGTACGCGCCAGCGTGAAGGTGCTGTCCAACTCCGCCTGTGCAAAAGAGAGATAGACAATGTGTTTCACGCCCGCTTCCGAAGCAGCCTGCACCAAAGTCAAATGCTCCTGTTCGCGCGTCGGGCTTTCGGCGGCGGACACCATAAACAGCACCTCCACCCCGTTTAACGCCTGTTTGGCAAGCTCCAAATCACCATAGGCAAACCGCCGCGCCTCGCAGTTCGGCAGATCGGGAGCTTTGGCGGGGTTGCGCAGCGGCAGAATAAGCGGCAGGCCGCGTGTGTTCAAATGACGAGCAACCATGCCGCCGATGTTGCCGCTTGTGCCTGTGATGGCTAGGTTCATGGGAACTCCTTGGGAAGTGGAGGAAAATAATAGGGGAAGGGTAGCTGAAAAAGTGGCTTTAGGGTAGACGGATTTTCAGACGACCTTTTAGAAGTAGTAAAGGTCGTCTGAAAAGCAAAAAACAGTCCACAACTTCGTTTTGAAGGTGCGGACTGTTTTGTTTGGGCTAGGTTAGGGCTGTATTTCACGCTGCCCTATATTTGCAACCGTTTAGCGGAATTCAAAAAACTCCAGATGTTGCGACCGTGTTTTCAGGCTGTCTGAGATGCTGCGAGTGAAATTGCGGCTGCCGCAGAGCCACAGGCTGCGGTTTGCGCTATCGCGGACGGTTTGACCGATATGTTCGG
>CAKARM010000200.1:0-4484 GCA_916720585.1 uncultured Neisseria sp. | reverse complement strand
CAGGGAGTAACGCGGGCTGCCGGCGTAAACGGCGTCTGCGCCGTAATCGTAGGCGGCGCGCATACGTTCGAGGCCGCCGGCGGGAAGGAGGAGTTCGGGTGCTTTCATGTTTGAGCTTTATAAAAGGTTTCAGACGACCTTTTGAATCACGGGGAAAGGTCGTCTGAAAAGGTGTTTTAAGGATGGGCGGATTATCCGCCTTTTTGTCGAGACGGTCAATTTTGCGGCGGCATATCGGGATTGTTTTGCGTTGTTTTTTCAGAGGAAAACAGGTTTCTGAGTGGCAGTGGGCGGATAGGTACTACGGGCGGCGAAATGTAAAAAACGGACGGCAACCCGATTAATTTAACAAAAAGGCATTCAAAGAATGTATTTTCTTGTAAAATATCGAGTTTCATTTTTCCAATGTTCGGGAATTGGGCGGCTGCCGCAAACCGTTTCCCGGAGTTTTAGACAGGCGGACGAGTATGGATTTTCGGTTTGACATTATTTACGAATACCGCTGGATGTTTTTCTACGGCGCGCTAACGACGCTGGGCTTGACCGTAGTGGCGACGGCGGGCGGCTCCGTATTGGGTCTGCTGCTCGCGCTGGCGCGCTTGATTCATCTGGAAAAGGCGGGTGCGCCCATGCGCGCGCTGGCTTGGGTTTTGCGTAAGGTTTCGCTGCTGTATGTAACGCTGTTCCGTGGTACGCCGCTGTTTGTGCAGATTGTGATTTGGTCTTACGTTTGGTTCCCGTTTTTCGTCCATCCTACCGACGGTTTGCTGATTAACGGCGATGAGGCGGTGGAAATCCGACGCTCTTACGGCGCGCTGATTGCCGGTTCGCTTGCCTTGATTGCCAACTCCGGCGCGTATATCTGCGAGATTTTCCGCGCGGGCATCCAGTCCATCGACCGCGGTCAGATGGAAGCGGCGCGCTCGCTGGGTCTGACTTATCCGCAGGCTATGCGCTATGTAATTCTTCCGCAGGCGTTGCGCCGTATGCTGCCGCCGCTTGCCAGCGAATTTATTACGCTTTTGAAAGACAGCTCGCTGTTGTCCGTCATTGCCGTGGCGGAGCTGGCTTATGTACAAAGTACGATTAGCGGCCGCTATTCCGTTTATGAAGAACCGCTCTATACCGTTGCGCTGATTTACCTCTTGATGACGACTTTCTTGGGCTGGGTGTTCCTGCGCTTGGAAAACCGCTACAACCCGCAGCATCGTTGATTTTCGAATAAGCCGATTGTTTTCGGCTAGGGCAATATCAAAAGGTCGTCTGAAAACTGATTTGGGTTTTCAGACGACCTTTTATAGTGGATTAACTTTAAACCAGTACGGCGTTGCCTCGCCTTGCCGTACTATCTGTACTGTCTGCGGCTTCGTCGCCTTGTCCTGATTTAAATTTAATCCACTATAGTTTTTGGGGTTTACAGACCGAATAGGGCGGTGTCGCCTTTGCCTTGGCGGATGAGTTCTGTGCCGTCGGTCATGTCGATGACGGTGGTCGGCTCGGTGCCGCACCAGCCGCCGTCAATGATTAAATCGACGCTGTGTTCGAGGCGGTCGCGGATTTCGTAAGGGTCGGTCAGCGGCTCGTCGTCTTCGGGCAGCATCAGGGTGCAACTGAGCAGCGGCTCGCCCAATTCCTGCAACAGGCTCAAGGCGATGTTGTTGTCGGGCACGCGCAGGCCTATGGTTTTGCGTTTCGGGTGCAGCGTGCGGTTGGGCACTTCTTTGGTCGCTTGCAGGATGAAGGTGTAGCTGCCGGGGGTGGCGGCTTTGAGCTGGCGGAACTGGGCGTTATCGACTTTGGCGTAAGTGCCCAATTCGCTCAAATCGGCGCACATGAGGGTCAGGTGGTGTTTCAAGTCGATTTTGCGGATGGCGAGGATGCGTTCCATCGCGGCTTTGTCGCCGAGTTTGCAGCCGAGCGCGTAGCAGGAGTCGGTGGGGTACACGATGACTCCGCCGCTGCGGACGATGTCGGCGGCCTGTTTGATCAGGCGTTCCTGCGGGTTGTCGGGGTGGATGGCGAAGAATTGTGCCATGGCGGTTTTCCTTTTGGCAGTTTGTGTTGCGGATATTTTAAAACCGATGGTTTGAAATGACAAAAGGTCGTCTGAAAATACGGTTTCGGAACGGAAACTGCGTTTTCAGACGACCTTGTGTTTTGGATGCGAATCAGGGTTCGGGACGCAGCCACATCCAGACGGCGACGCAGCCGCAGCCCAATGTGGACGCCGCGCCTATCCACCATTTTTCGGGAAAGCGCCAAAACATGAAGATGCAGGATAGGCTCATCATGCTGATGGCGAAGATTTTGGCTTTGCGCGGGACGGCGCCGTTGTTTTCCCAGTTTTGTATCATGGGGCCGAAATAGCGGTGTTGATGCAGCCAGCGGTGGAAACGGGGCGAGGCTCTTGCCCAGCAGGCGGCGGCAAGGATGATGAAGGGGGTGGTGGGCATAATCGGCAGAAAAATGCCGATGATGCCTAAGAGAAAGGAAACTGCGCCGCAAAAGATGAGTAAGTAGCGAATCATGTTGTTTTGTTGGAAATCTTATTCGGATGCTTTGGTTTTGCCGTGATCAAACGGGCAGCGGGGAATATCGAGCTTGTCCCAGCCTTCGTGTCCCATTTTTTCGAGCAGGGCGATGTTGCGCTCGAAAATGGCGGAAGCATCAGGAAAAGCTTGTGCGGCTTTGGCGATGCTGTCTTCGCGGATAAGGTGCAGGGTGGGGTAGGACGAGCGGTTGGTGTAGTTGCCGATGTCGTCTGAATCCGTGCCTTCAAATTGGAAATCGGGATGAAACGGGGCGATTTGGACAATGCCTTCCAAACCGTTGTCCACAACGGCGGCATCGGCAATGTCGAGCATTTGGTTGAAGGTGTCGAAGTCGGGAAAAAGGGTCGGGTGGACAAGCAGGGTGGTTTCCAGCTCGTCGGCGGGCGTGTCGCCCAAAAGCTGCAATTCGCGGTCCAGGTCTTCGAGGAAACCGTCCAGATGGCGGGCCTGGCTGACGCTGATGCGCACGAGGTTTTTGACGTGCGGCGCTTTGGCGAAGGGGCAGAGGTTGAGTCCGATGACGGCTTTTTCGAGCCATTGGCGGGTGTGTTCGGTTACGGTGTCGGAGTCAGGGGTAGTCATGCGGGAATTAGGATTTGATTTAATTAAAAATAGTTCTCAAGTATAGCATGAAATTCTCCGTTCTCAGGATATCGCCGTTAGGACGGAAAAAGGTCGTCTGAAAATGAAAACGCTGAAAAATACAGGGTTTACGTTTTCAGACGACCTTTGCGTTTTGCCTTTAATCGGGGATGAGGTGTCCCAGCGGCAGGGCGGTTGTGTTTTTGATTTCTTTCAATACGAAGCTGGACTGCGCGTCTTGTACGCCGTGGTGAGACAGGAGTGTGTCCAAAACGAAATGGGAAAATGAGTTCATATCGGTAAAAAATGCGTGGAGCAGGTAATCGGTTTCGCCGGTGAGGGCGAAGCAGCTCAATACTTCGGGCCATTCTTGCACCGATTGCGCAAAGTCTTCGCGCGCATCTTTTGCTTTGCTGATGGAAACGCGGATAAACGCCTGCAAGCCCAAATGGACGGCTGCGGGGGAGAGCAGGGCGGCATATTGGCGGATGATGCCCGCGTCTTCCAATTGCTTCAGGCGGCGCAGGCAGGGAGAGGGGGAAAGCGCGATCCGCTCGGATAATTCGACATTGGTCAATCTGCCGTTTTCTTGTAGGACTTGTAAGATTTTAAGGTCGGTTTTATCCAAGGTTATCGGTGTCATTTAGTTTGCTCCCTGTTGCTGTATAAGATGGAAATTAGTCGGATAGCGTTCGTGTGAACGCTCAGATTGACCAGTTAGGCAGAGTATATAACAAATAACATTTACTTAACATACAATCAACCAATGAAAAAGTATTTTTGAAAATAATCTGTGTTAAAAAGTATGGATGCAAACAAATTGATTTAATTTCATATCTGCAAACAGGCTTTAGCCAATTTGGGCAAAACGAATGGCAGCCATATAAAAGACGGCTTGCCCAAACCGCCTTTTCAAGCCATAATCGGGGCATGTGCAGGAGAGAGCTACATCAGGTTACATGTAGCCGCCGAAGGCGCAGATGCCCTTAAATCGCTCAGGCAACAGGGACTGCACATTGAAATAAAACATCTGGAGAGCGGTGCGCTCGCACCCACCGAAGGGGAGAAGGCCGTCTGAACCACCATTCAGACAACCGCGCAAAGCAGTGAGCAGACTGGTTTGCCATCAAGCGGGTATGCCGAAAATCTCAGGTTCAAGGACAGATAGGGTCTTCCGCGCTGCTTATGTGCGGACGGCATCTGAACAATAAATCCGGAGAAGCTGAGAATGACTGCCCTGAAAACCACCCCGTTTCACCAAGCCCATCAAGATGCAGGCGCGAAGCTGGTCGATTTTGCCGGCTGGGAGCTGCCCATCCATTATGGTTCGCAAATCGCCGAACACGAAGC
>CAKARM010000199.1:0-4526 GCA_916720585.1 uncultured Neisseria sp. | reverse complement strand
AGTCATCGACCGTATCGCTGACAAAGGCGTATTCCACAAAAACAAAGCAGCCCGCCATAAGAGCCGTCTGTCTGCCAAAGTAAAAGCATTGGCTTAATCTTTTTCGCCCACCGTCTTGGCGTGTTACCGCGTCGGGACAGGCAAGCAGATAACGATGCCCCTGAGGTCTTAACCTTTCAGGGGCATTGCCGTATGTGGTGCAAGTTGATGTAAACTTTTCAGACGACCTGCCGTAAAGCAGACGTAAGGCGGTAAAATGCGGTTTAATCTATTTTTCAAACGATTAATCCCGATTTTCAGGCAAAAGGTCGTCTGAAAACGCCCAATCGGCAATCCCATGAATGAAATGATGAACAAGATGTTGAAACACAATTTGGCGCAAAGCGATACCCTAAAGAACAAAAAACCGTCATTCTCCAAATGCCGGCGCGCCTTGATGCTTATCTTTGTCGGCGGAGCCGCCGCCCCTGTCGCCTATGCCGACACAGCTTTGCAATGCACCTCCATTCAAGACAATGCCACCCGTTTGGCGTGTTACGACAGCATTTACTCGGCACAACTGCCGCCGCAAGCACCGCTGCCCGTCATTCGCGAAGAAGCCGCCAAAGCGCCGGTCGATTTGCCCAAAACCATCAGCACCAGCCGCGAGAAAAAGGCGGCGACGATTGTGTTTGACGAAAATAGAGAACAATCCACCCTTTCGGAAGACAATCTCCGCACCACAGCCGATGCCTACACGCCATTGAGCCTGATGTACGATTTGGACAAAAACGACTCGCGCGGCTTGTTGAGCGTGCGCGAACACAATCCCATGTACTTAATGCCCGCATGGTACAACAGCTCGCCCAACCTCCATCCCCACTCCCCTTCGCGCGGCACGACCAATCAGGAAAAATTCAGCGAACAGAAACACATAGAAACCAAACTGCAAGTTTCGTTCAAAAGCAAAATCGCCGAAGATTTGTTTAAAACCCGCGCGGATTTGTGGTTCGGCTACACCCAAAAATCCGATTGGCAGATTTACAACCAAGGCAGAAAATCCGCGCCGTTCCGCAATACCGATTACGAACCCGAAATCTTCCTGACCCAACCCGTGAAGGCAGATTTGCCGTTCGGCGGCAAACTGCGGATGGTCGGCGCAGGCTTCGTCCACCAATCCAACGGACAAAGCCGTCCCGAATCCCGCTCATGGAACCGCGTTTACGCATTGGCGGGGATGGAATGGGGCAAACTGACCGTCATCCCGCGCGTGTGGATGCGCGCATTCGATCAGACCGGTGAAAACAACGACAATCCCGACATTACCGACTATATGGGTTATGGCGATTTGAAGCTGCAATACCGCCTGAACGACAAACAGAATATTTCGTCCCTGCTGCGCTACAATCCCAAAACCGGACACGGCGCGGTTGAAGCCGCCTATACTTTCCCGATTAAAGGCAAACTCAAAGGCGTCGTGCGCGGCTTTCACGGCTACGGCGAAAGCCTGATTGATTACAACCATAAACAAAACGGCATCGGCATCGGCCTGATGTTCAACGACTGGGACGGAATTTGACACCCAACCCCGTTTTCAGACGACCTTTTACATCATGTTGCACACAGGTCGTCTGAAAGCAAAACAAACACCCTTCCCATATTAAAAACACTCGTTTCCTATCGCCCAAACGCGTATAATGCAACGTTTGGGCGATATTTGTCGGAATGACACAGAAGATGACAGAACAAGCGGCCGAAGGCGGAAAAGTTGCCAAGGCATTAAAAAAATATCTGATTACAGGCATGCTGGTGTGGCTGCCGATAGCCGTAACCATTTGGGCGGTCAGCTATATCATATCTGCCGCCGACCGGCTGATCAGTCTGCTGCCCGAGCAATGGCAGCCCCAATATTTCTGGGGATTCAATATTCCCGGCCTGGGCATTATTGCCGCCATTGTCGTCTTATTTCTGACCGGCGTGTTCGCCGCCAACGTTTTGGGGCGTCAAATCCTCGCCGCATGGGACAGCCTATTGGGACGGATCCCCGTCGTCAAATCCATTTATTCCAGCGTCAAAAAAGTATCCGAGTCCCTGCTCTCCGACAGCAGCCGCTCGTTCAGAACGCCCGTGCTGGTTCCGTTCCCTCAACCCAATATTTGGACGATTGCCTTTGTTTCAGGACATATTCCCGACAAACTCAAAGGCAGCCTGCCGCACGATGACGACTATCTTTCCGTCTATGTACCGACCACGCCCAACCCGACCGGCGGCTATTACATCATGGTGAAAAAAAGCGACGTGCGCGAACTCGATATGAGCGTGGACGAAGCATTGAAATATGTGATTTCGTTGGGCATGGTGATGCCGGATGACTTGCCGCTCAAAGCCCAAGCCGAAATACGATGTTTAGAAAAATAAACTAGAGATGGTAAACACATGACACATGGTCGTTTTGGCCTTGATTCATGGCTATTTACATTGTCATTATTGTTTTTAGCTGTTGTACTTTGGCGTTGGGAAAATCGTGATGACTGAAATTTTCAGACGAGCTGAACGCATAAACCAACAGCCTGAAAGTTTATTCAACCTCAAAATATAAACATGAAATATTTATCTGCTTTACTGCTTGCCTTGTTTCTGCCCAATCTAGCCGTCTCCGCACCTGTAACCAACAGCAAAGGCGAAGAGGTATTTCTATTTGATTGGCACAAACAACCCGCTTTCAAAAAGCTTTGGCACGAACAAGTCGGCAAACATGCACCCAAAGCCCCCATGCACAATTGGGTGCGTAAAATGGCAGGGCCAATGCCGCCGCTGGAAAGTGTGAAAATCGGCGGCAAGACCTATTACTACACCACCATGTGCCAACCGCATAACTGCGGATACAACAAAATGTATATTCTGACCAACAAACAACATATTGCTGCTTATCATGTTGTTTATAAAGATGATGATTCCCTTTCTACAAATAATCCGGATCAAATCTACATTTACGGTAAGCCCACGGAAGCAGAATTAAATTTTCTGAAGGCAGAATGGCGTAAAGAACAAAACAATTAAGGTGTCTTTTTTCAGACGACCTTTTCCTTCTTTTCAAATTGAACAATATAAAAAGGTGATTTTATGCGTACCAACTATTGCGGCCTAATCAGCGAGCAATACTTAGACCAAACCGTAACCGTCAAAGGCTGGGTACACCGCCGGCGCGACCACGGCGGTGTGATTTTTATCGACCTGCGCGACCGCGAAGGCATCGTCCAAGTCGTGATTGACCCCGATACGCCCGAAGCGTTTGCCACTGCCGATTCCGCCCGCAACGAATACGTTTTGAGCATTACCGGCCGCGTGCGCAACCGTCCCGAAGGCACGACCAACGACAAAATGATTTCCGGCAAAATCGAAATCCTCGCCAAAGAAATCGAAGTGTTGAACGCCGCTGCTACGCCGCCTTTCCAAATTGACGACGAAAACATCAGCGAAAACGTGCGCCTGACCAACCGCGTTATCGACCTGCGCCGTCCGGTGATGCAGCGCAACCTGCGCCTGCGTTATCAAGTCGCTATGGGTGTTCGCCGTTATTTGGATGCACAAGGCTTCATCGACATCGAAACCCCGATGCTGACCCGCTCCACTCCCGAAGGCGCGCGCGACTACCTCGTGCCGAGCCGCGTTCATCCGGGCGAATTTTTCGCGCTGCCGCAATCGCCGCAATTGTTCAAACAACTGTTGATGGTGGCGGGTTTCGACCGTTACTACCAAATCACCAAATGTTTCCGTGACGAAGACCTGCGTGCCGACCGCCAGCCTGAATTCACCCAAATCGACTTGGAAACCTCGTTCTTGAACGAGGATGAAATCATGGACATCACCGAAGGCATGGCAAAACAAGTCTTCCAAGACGCGCTGGGCGTGGACTTGGGCGACTTCCCGCGTATGCCTTACTCTGAAGCCATGTTCTACTACGGCTCCGACAAACCCGATATGCGCATCAGCCTGAAATTCACTGAGCTGACCGATTTGATGAAAACGGAAGAATTCAAAGTGTTCCGTGGCGCTGCCGATATGAAAGGCGGCCGCGTGGTTGCCCTGCGCGTGCCGAACGGTGCGAAACTCAGCCGCAAGGAAATCGACGAATACACCCAGTTTGTCAGCATCTACGGCGCGAAAGGCTTGGCTTATATCAAAGTGAACGATGTAACCAATTTGAGCAACGGCGAAAACAGCGGTTTGCAGTCGCCCATTGTCAAATTCCTGTCCGAAAGCAGCCTGCACGAAATCATCAAGCGCACCGGCGCGCAAAACGGCGACATCATCTTCTTCGGCGCGGACAAAGCCAAAGTGGTGAACGAAGCCATCGGCGCATTGCGGATTAAAATCGGCAAAGAGCACGGCGCAGACAACGGCTACTTTGTAGACGAATGGAAACCTTTGTGGGTGGTAGATTTCCCGATGTTCGAATACGACGAAGAAAACGACCGCTGGGCCGCCATGCACCACCCGTTCACCTCCCCCAAACCCGGCCATGAAGACCTGATGGAATCCGACCC
>CAKARM010000198.1:0-4553 GCA_916720585.1 uncultured Neisseria sp. | reverse complement strand
GATATAGTGGATTAAAATAAAAATGAGACAAGGCGGCAACGCCCGCCGTGTACGGATAATACATAAGGGCGTTGGCAACGCCGTATCATTGCAATTTTAATCCACTATAGTACGGAACCGATTCACTTGGTGCTTCAGCACCTCAGAGAATCGTTCTCTTTGAGCTAAGGCGAGGCAACGCCGTCCTGGTTTAAAGTTAATCCACTATAAGACATCAAACAAACCTGCTGAACAAGATTGGAAAACAAATGAGTAAAAAACTCCACCCGCAGACGCTCGCCATACGCGGCGGCAAAGAGCAAACCGAATACCGCGAACACAATCAGGCATTGTTCCTCACCAGCAGCTTCATGTGGGACAGCGCCCAACATGCCGCTGATTTGTTTTCCAAAAAAATCAAAGGGTTCACTTATACCCGTACTGCCAATCCGACCACAGCCGCTTTTGAAAAACGCATCGCCGCCTTAGAAGGCGCGGAACGCGCGGTCGCCACTTCGACCGGTATGTCCGCGATTCAGGCGGCGTTTTTCACCTTCCTGCAGGCGGGCGACCATGTGATTTCCAGCCGCAGCCTGTTCGGCACGACCGTCGGCTTTATCAATAACATCGTCACCAAATTCGGTATCGAAGTGAGCCATGTGTCGCCGACCGATGTGGACGAATGGAAAGCCGCCGTCAAAGCCAATACCAAACTGCTGTTTTTGGAAACGCCTTCCAACCCCTTGGGCGAAGTGGCCGACTTGGAAGCCTTGGCAGAATTGGCGCACAGCATCGGCGCGCTTTTGGTGGTGGACAACAGCCTGCTGTCGCCTGTCGGCTCGCAGCCTTTGAAACACGGCGCGGATATTTCCGTTTCCTCCGCAACCAAAGCCATCGACGGACACGGACGCGTGATGGGCGGCGTGTTGGCGGGTTCGGAAGAACTGATGACGCAGGTCGCCGTTTACTGCAACTCTTGCGGGCTGGCGATGTCGCCGTTTAACGCATGGCAGTTGTTGAGCGGCGTGGAAACCCTGTCGCTGCGTATGGAAAAACAGTTCGACAACGCCCTGAAAATCGCCCAATGGCTGCAAGCGCAGCCGCAGGTTCAAGCCGTTTACTACACCGGATTGCCCGACCATCCGCAGGCGGAGCTTATCCGCAAACAGCAAAACGGCGGCGGCATTGTCATCGGCTTTGAAGTCGCCGACACTGACGCCGCGTGGAAAGTCGTCGACAGCGTCGAACTCTTCTCCCGTACCGCCAACCTCGGCGACGTGCGCTCGACCATTACCCACCCGTGGACAACCACACACGGCAGGATGCAGCCCGAAGAAAAACTCGCCGCCAATATCCGCCCCGGACTGGTGCGCCTGTCCGTCGGTTTGGAATACGTCGATGATTTGATTGACGATTTGAAACAGGCGTTGGCGCGTTAAGCCAAACGCCCGACAGACGGCATTTGCTGAACCATTACATTTCAGACGACCTCTTGGCGTTTCAAAGGTCGTCTGAAAACATTAAAATACACACAACATCAAATAAGGAAATCAATTATGAGTGAAGCGGAATTTTCCGATTGGGCGATGAAAATCTGCCTGACCGGACTGGTTATTTTCTTGGGTTTTATCGTCTGGAACTTGGGCAAGGAATCCAAGGCGGGCAAATTCGGCATCGCGATTTTGTTCCTGGTATTGGGCTTGGGCGTGTTCGGCTTTATTTTCAAAGAAGTGCTGATTAAATTCATCGCCCTGCCTTGAGGCGGCAAACTAAGAAGAATAAGGGAAAGGTCGTCTGAAAACCCCGGATACGGGCTTTTTCAGACGACCTTTGCATTTTGAAAGTAAAGTTTAAGATAGGAGCTTGGTACATGATTGAAGTATTACTGCCCGGAATTTGGTATGGCAAAGTCAATCAGATGAGTTTGGATGAACTAAAGGGCAGCTTGCTTTCGGTTCAGGAAGAACGTGAACGCATATTGCTCATTGTCGAAATCATGAAAAAAGGGGATTTTTCCGTCAAAAACCTTTTAGTCGACCTGATGAACCAAACAAAAGATAAAACGGTATTAAATTTGTGTATTAGGCTGTTTTGTTCGGTGTGTACACACGATGATTTGCAAAACATTGGGAATTTGCGTTTTTTGGATTCCGCATCGTCATTTGGTGCCTTTACCTTCGTTGTCGGCGCAACGGCAACAATGTCATACCAAGTCACTCCATACCTTTTAGCGTTGTGGGGGCAATGGGATGGCTTTGACAGTAATTTAGAAATAGCGATAAAAGATGCGTTGGATATTTTCCTCAACTATCGTTCAACATTATCGGAAAACGCAACCTTGGATGATGTAGGGAATTTATATCTGGATAAGATAAAAACCATAGATTCAGATTGTTATTACTATAAAGCCTCTCCCGCCTTCCCCGGTTTATTGACGCAAGAAATTATGACTGCTCTATATATTGCCGCACAAAAGAGGGAAAAATATAATCTCTATGTCCAATCTTCTCTTTTATCTATCTTTACGGGCGAAAAAATTCCGGTTGAGACTGATGCGGTCATCTCGAGAAATGAGCTTGATTTGATGATTGGCTATATTGATCGGTTAGCCGAAAAAAACTGGATAGAGGGTATGAAGTATTTTTATGGACACCCCGTTGAAAATTTATAAAACGGAAGGAATGTCGATATCTATAAATGCATGGCAGCTTCAATGGCAAACCGCCATGCTGCCGTTATTCCTTATTTGAATTTATGCTATATTTATCAACTCTTTCAGACGACCTTTTGTCCTGAGAACTGTCTTTATTTGTTGGCGTTCAAAGCCCTGCCTTGAGGCGGTAACGGCAAGATAAGCGGAAAGGTCGTCTGAAAACAGATTTAAAGATCGGAGGTAGGCATGTTTTCGCTATTTGGTCTGTTATGGTGTGCAGTTGATATCGTTGCCGTCAATCGAGGATTCGGATTAAACACAAAACAAAGCATTATCGCCGGTATGAGCCTGTTTGCAGTTCAAATGATCGGGGCATTGTGCGTGGGTGTGGTGGTTGCTCTGATTGCCGAACCGATTGTCCGCCATTTTTTCGGGAACAGTGAGGCTACCATTGGCATCAGTCTTTTGACGGGTTATGCGTCCGTACCAGTTTCTACTTATCTGGTGGGGTTGTGGTGGCTGAAACAATATCAGCTTCCGAGGATGGAAAAGCCTGATCGTTTGTTTGTCAAAACGGTTGCAGCCGCTCTGCCTTTGGTGCAGGTTATTTTGTTTGTTGTTTCGCTGTCTAACGGTTGATAAACGCTATACAGGGAATAAAAAAGGTCGTCTGAAAACCTTGAATCTGGGTTTTCAGACGACCTTTTGTCCTGATGGGGCTGTCTTTATTTGTTGGCGTTCAGATAAAGGTTGATCAGGCGGGTGGTGGAGCTGTCGTGTTTTTGTACGCCGGTTTCGCCGGTCAGCTCGGCTAGGATGGTCTTGGCAAGCTGTTTGCCGAGTTCGACGCCCCATTGGTCGAAGCTGTTGATGCCCCAGATGATGCCTTGGACGAAGGTTTTGTGTTCGTACATGGCGATCAGGCTGCCCATGTTGCGGGGGTTGATTTTGTCCATGAGGATGAGGTTGGTCGGACGGTTGCCGGAGAAGGTTTTGTGCGGAACCAGCTCTTCGATGCGCTCTGCTTCCATGCCTTGGGCTTTGAGTTCGGCGCGGACTTCGTCGGGGGTTTTGCCACGCATGAAGGCTTCGGCTTGGGCGAAGACGTTGGCGAGCAGGATTTCGTGGTGGCCGCGCAGGTTGCTGCGTTTTTCAAGCGAGGCGATGAGGTCGATCGGGGTGATGTGGGTACCTTGGTGTAGCAGTTGGAAGAAGGCGTGCTGACCGTTGATGCCGGTTTCGCCCCAAATAATCGGGGAGGTTTCGTAGCCGACTGCTTTGCCGTCGAGGGTAACTTGTTTGCCGTTGCTCTCCATGTCGAGCTGCTGGATGAATTTGGGCAGGCGGTGGAGGTGTTGGTCGTAGGGGGCGATGACGTGGCTGCCGCCGCCGTAGTAGTTGATGTACCAGATGCCGATGAGGGCAAGGATGACGGGCATGTTGCGCTCAAGCGGGGTGTTGATGAAGTGTTGGTCCATCAGGTGCGCGCCGTTGAGCATTTCGATGAAGTTTACGCGCGGTCAGGGCGTTGGTCAGGGTTTCTTGGGTGGTAAAGGTTTTGGAAGCAATGATGAACAGCGTGGTTTCTGGGTGGACTTTAGACAATACGTCGCGCAGTTGGGAGCCATCTACATTGGAGACGAAGTGCATATTCAGGCGCGGATGACCGAAAGGCTTGAGCGCGGTACACATCATCAGAGGGCCGAGGTCGGAGCCGCCGATACCGATATTAACAACGTCGGTAATCACTTGATTGGTATAGCCCAACCAGCTGCCGCTGCGGACTTCATGCGCGAACTCGCCCATGCGTTGCAGGACATGGTTGACTTTAGGCATCACATCCTCGCCATCCACGACGATGGGGGCATTGGTGCGGTTGCGCAGGGCAACGTGGAGTACGGCGCGGTTTTCTGTCGTATTG
>CAKARM010000197.1:0-4557 GCA_916720585.1 uncultured Neisseria sp. | reverse complement strand
GATAGTACATAAGGGCGTTGGCAACGCCGTATCATTGCAATTTTAATCCACTATAATTTATTTGCCGATGGTGACGCGCTTGATGATGACCGGTTTGACGGGGACGTTTTGATGGAAGCCGCGAGTCGCAGTCGGAGTTTTGCTGATTTGCTGCACGACATCCATGCCCGAAGTCACTTTGCCGAAGACGGCATAGCCGTAGCCTTGCGGGGTTTTGTTTTTGAAGTCGAGGAATGCGTTGTCGGCAGTATTGATGAAGAACTGGCTGGTGGCGGAATTAGGATCGCCGGTACGCGCCATGGCGATGGTGCCGACGGTGTTTTTCAAGCCGTTGTCTGCTTCATTGTTAATGGCTTTGTCTGTGGCTTTTTGGGCAAGGTCCGGGGTAAAGCCGCCGCCTTGAATCATAAAGCCGTCGATCACGCGGTGGAAAACGGTGTTGTCGTAAAAGCCTTTGCGGGCGTAGTTGACGAAGTTGGCGACGGTTTTCGGTGCTTTGGTTTCGTCGAGCGACAGGCTGATGTTGCCCATATTGGTTTCGATCACGGCGTGTGTCTCGGCTTGGGCGTTGAAGGCTGCGGCAAGGGCAAGGGCGGCGAAAGTGAGTTTGAGGGTTTTGTTCATTTGAGTGTTTCTCGTAGTGTGAAAATCAAACGTTATTATCGCGGATTTTATGTGAAATCTCTAAAAGGCGTTGTGAAATATTTTAAGGTCGTCTGAAAACGGATACAGCAAACTTCGTTTTCAGACGACCTTTTGTGTTGCGCAGCGGCTTATTGTTTGGCGGCTTCGATTTGGATGTCGATGCGGACGGTTTTGGTCATGCCTGCATCAACCAGATAGTTCACGCCCCATTTGGTGCGGTCGATGGTGGTGCTGAAGTCGCCGCCGCAGACTTCGGTTTTCGCCATCGGGCTTTGGTAGCAGTTGAATTTTTCGGCTTTGAGTTTGACGGGGGCGGTTTTGCCGTGCATGGTCAGGTTGCCGTCAACGGAGAGCAGTTTTTTGCCGTTGAAGTTGAATTTGGTGGAAACGAAGCGGATGTTCGGGTATTTGGCGGCATCGAAGATGTCGGCGGATTTCAGGTGGTCGGTAAAGTGTTGCGAACCGCTTTGCAGGTTGGCAACAGGAATGGTGATGTCGATTTTGCCGGTGCGCTTGGCTTGGTCGAAATCGACGGAGCCGGTCAGACCGTAGAAACCGCCGACGTTGGTGCTGGTGTTGAAGTGGTCGATGGCGAAACGGGCGTTGGCGTGGTGTTCGTCCACTTTGTAAGTGGCGGCGGAAGCTGTACCAATGGCTGCTGCTGCGAGTGCGGCGAAGATGATTTTTTTCATGATTCTTGTCCTTTGTATGAGGTTGTAAAGACGTTTATCTTAACATAGGAAAGAATGCATATCATTTCTTAAGGGTGAACGGTGGATTTACTTGGGTTTGATGATGGGGTCGTCTGAAACCTGAGAAGGGTAATATTAATCAAAAAAGCGCGGAGTTATCCGCGCTTTTGGTTTTCAGACGACCTTTTACAAGGCGGCGAGTACCGCGTCGCCCATTTCGGAGCAGGAAACGAGTTTCGTGCCTTCTTCGTAAATGTCGCCGGTGCGCAAGCCTTGTTGCAGCACTTTTTGGACGGCGTTTTCGACTTGTTGCGCGCGGGCTTCGTCGTTCAGGCTGTAACGCAGCAGCATGGCAAGCGAGAGGATGGTGGCCAGCGGGTTGGCTTTGTTTTGTCCGGCGATGTCGGGTGCGGAGCCGTGTGACGGTTCGTACAGGCCTTTGCCGTTTTCGTCCAGCGAGGCGGAGGGCAGCATACCGATGGAGCCGGTCAGCATGGAGGCTTCGTCGGAGAGGATGTCGCCGAAGATGTTGCCGGTGGCGATGACGTCGAATTGTTTGGGCGCGCGCACGAGCTGCATGGCGGCGTTGTCTACATACATATGGGAGAGTTCGACGTCGGGGTATTGTTTGCCGATTTCTTCAAAGATTTCGCGCCAGAGTTCGGTGGTTTCCAAGACGTTGGCTTTGCCGACGGAGCAGACTTTTTTGCTGCGTTTTTGGGCGGATTGGAAGGCGACGTGGGCGATGCGGCGGATTTCGCTTTCGCTGTATTTCATGGTGTTGTAGCCTTCGCGTTCGCCGTTTTCCAAAACACGGATGCCGCGCGGTTCGCCGAAGTAGATGTCGCCGGTGAGTTCGCGCACGATGAGGATGTCGAGGCCTGCGACGATTTCGGGTTTGAGCGTGGAGGCGTTGGCAAGCTCGGGGTAGAGGATGGCGGGACGCAGGTTGGCAAACAGGTTCAGGTCTTTGCGGATGGCCAATAGTCCGCGCTCGGGACGCAGCGGGCGGTCGAGGTTGTCGTATTGCGGGCTGCCGACCGCGCCGAGCAGGACGGCATCGGCTTTGCGGCAGAGGTTTTGCGTGAATTCGGGATAGGGATGGCCGTATTCGTCGTAGGCTTCGCCGCCTAATGGGGCGTATTCGTAGCTGGCGTCCAAGCCTTGGGCGATGAGTTTGTCGAGTACGCGGACGGTTTCGGTGACGATTTCGGGACCGATGCCGTCGCCTCGGAGGATGGCGATATGTTTGGTCATGGCAAAATCCTTATGAGGGTTTGGAAAAGGGGAGGTCGTCTGAAAACGGCAAAGCGTTTTCCATTTGTAAGGATGGTGTTTTCAGACGACCTTTTGTGTCTGTTTGCAGGTCGGTTTGCTTGAACGAGGCTGATTGTACCATTGCGGCATCGAGAAAGCTGCGTGGAAATCATGCAGGCGGATTCTTCGGGAACGCGATGGGCGATGTAGCCGAGTTTTACAGTATTTGCGAAGGCGAAGGAAATCAGTAGCGTTCTGCTTCGATACGGATTTTAAAGACGGCTTTGCGTATGGACTTTTCTTCGCCCACCAGTGGGGCGTGCGCGTCGTCGGGGAAGAAGAGGGCGAACTCGCCCGGTTGGAGCGTGAGCCAGGTTTCCGGTTCGCAGTCGAAAAATTCGATGTCGCGCTTTTCGTCGTAGCCCAAACCGTTTTTCAGACGACCCCTGTCTATCCAGCCGTAGGTTTCTTCCCCGCTGATGGGGACTTGGATGTCGATGTGTTTCAAATGCGCTTCAGGCTTGGCTTCGGCTTTGCCCCTCATCGGTTCGCTGCCGACAAAGAGGCGGATATTGGGATTTGCGCACGGCACTTGTCCGTCGGGCAGGGCGGCGAAATCCAGCGTTTGCAGCAGGCGGACGGCGTCGGCGAAGGCGGGGTGCAGCGCGGCGTAGCGGGCGGCGTTGGTGATGGTGTCGGTAATCATGGTTTTTGATTGGAAAGGTCGTCTGAAAAAGCATTCCTTACTGGATGGTTTTTTGTAAATCTAAAGTGGCAGCATAATGTTCGGCAATGGGGATAGGCTTGCTGCTGACTTGGTCGATGTCGCCACCTTCTTCGGTAAATAAAAATGGAAAGAACGTATAAACATTGTCGCCACTCAAATTGCGGATTTCTTCGCGCCAATTTTGCCAACGTAGGTTTTCATAATACATCTGCAGGTCGCCTACTAATGCCCAATGCAAAAAATCGCCATAGCCTTTTTCGCAATCTTCCCATTCGAGAGTATCTGGCGGGAGGTAGAACACATTGCCGGGTGTGCCGTCCAATCCGCCGCCGTTGATGGCAAAGTAGCCGCCTGCGGCATCATCGGCAATCAGGTAATAGGGCGCAGGCGCGGCGGGTTCGGATTGGGTGCGGCCGATGTTCCAGCTTCCCAGTCCGCGAGGCAGTTTGGCGCTGCCCGAACCCAATATCCGCAACCAGCCGTCGTCAATCAGGATGCCGCCGGTTTCATAAACGACCGCGCCCATAAATGAACGTGTTGTTACTTGGGTCTTGACGAGTTCGGCTTCTGCGGCGGCCGGGTCGCGTGGCAGGATTTCCAAGGGATGGGCGGCTTCGGCAAGCCATTCTTGAATCAGCGGCCATGCGGGGTCGGTGGTGTTGATGAGGTCGGATAATGTTTTCATTTGGGACTAATTGAAATGAGCGGAGCAGGTTTCTATTCTCTGCATTTGGTCTGACGCACAAAAAACAGGCAGCCTGCATAATCATTGCAGGCTGCCTGCTGTTTTAACCATTAAACAGCCAAGGTTGGCTTTGGCGGCGTTTTTCTTCGAAATCCCGGATTTCGTCGGCGTGTTGCAGGGTCAGTCCGATTTCGTCCAAGCCGTTTAAGAGGCAGTGTTTGCGGTGTTCGGTAATGTCGAATGTGAATGTTTCGCCGCTAGGGGTGGTCAGGGTTTGCTCGGCAAGGTCGATGGAGAGCTGATAGCCTTCGTTGGCTTCGACTTCTTTGAAAAGCTGGTCAACCTGTTCTTCTGTCAAAACGATAGGCAAAAGGCCGTTTTTGTAACAGTTATTGAAGAAGATGTCGGCAAAGCTAGGAGCGATGACGGCGCGGAAACCGTAGTCGTCCAATGCCCAAGGGGCGTGTTCGCGTGAAGAGCCGCAACCGAAGTTTTTACGCGTCAACAGGATTTGTGCGCCTTGATAGCGTGGCTGGTTCAGGGAGAAATCC
>CAKARM010000196.1:0-4590 GCA_916720585.1 uncultured Neisseria sp. | reverse complement strand
TGGAAAAAGTTTACGGAGAATACGGTTTAACCGAAGGCTCGTTCGATGTGCTGGCTACTTTGCGCCGCAGTGGCGCGCCTTATACGTTGACCCCAACTGAGTTGTTCTCTTCGCTGATGGTAACATCAGGTACCATGACTACGCGCCTGAAAAACTTGGAAAACCAAGGGCTAATTGACCGCCTGCCCAACCCCGACGATGCGCGAAGTATGCTGGTGCGTTTGACCGATAAAGGCAAAGAATTGATTGAGAAAGCTTTGTTTCCGCATGTGGAGAACGAAAAGCGGCTGATGAAAAAATTAGATTTAAAAACCAAAACATCGCTTCAATACGGACTGGAGAAATGGCTGGAGGTTTTGGAGGGAAGTAGGTGAAAGGTCGTCTGAAAATGCGACACGCCGTTTTCAGACGACCTCAGTTTA
The DNA here is from genome assembly GCA_916720585.1 of uncultured Neisseria sp. Taxonomy (GTDB): domain Bacteria; phylum Pseudomonadota; class Gammaproteobacteria; order Burkholderiales; family Neisseriaceae; genus Neisseria. The sequence continues at coordinate 4,168 of CAKARM010000196.1, read as the reverse complement.
TTGTGCAGACTTTTTCTTGTCCAGCCGCTTCAATTGCTTGGCGGCATATTTGCTACCTGCCTCGGCGGCACGGCGGTAATAGTGGGCAGCCTTTTTCAGACGACCGGCATCTTCATAGAGGATACCGAGGTTGGATAATGCCATGATGCAGCCCGCTCGAGCGGCGAGTTTGTACCATTTTTTTGCTTGGCGTGTGTTGCGGCGCACGCCGTTGCCTTTGTAGTAGAGGAAGCCTATGTTGTTACAGGCGGTTTCATCCGCTTGTAAGGCGGCGCGGGCGTACCATTTGTAGGCTTTGGTGTAGTTTCGGGGTAGACCGAGGCCTTCATCGTATAGGTAGCCGAGGGCGCGTTGGGCTTCGGCGCAACCCGCTTTGGCTGCTTTACGATAAAGCAGGCAGGCTGTCTTAATGTCTTTTTTGCCGCCGAGGCCGCGCTCATGCAGCAAGCCGAGGCGGTAGGCTGCATAGGCCGTATCGGGGTTTATGCTACCGTGTTGCTTAAAGGCGCGTGCATACCATTTGCGGGCGCGGCGGTAGTCGGGCTTTTCTGCAAATTCGTACAGGCGGCCGAGGGATTCCTTTGCTTTTGGGTGACCGAGTTTGGCGGCACGGCGGTAATATTTTTCAGCTTTGGTGAGGTTTGGTTTGGCGCCTTCGCCGTACTGGCGGGCATTGCCGAGACCGAACCAGCCGTCTGGGCAGCCTTTTTTGGCGAGTTTGCGGTAGGCGGCGTAGGCTTCGTCAGAACAGACATAACTGAGGCATTCGAGCAGGGCGGCGCGGTAGAGGGATTTAGGATTCATATTTCTGCCTTTCTGTTGGTTTCAGACGACTTGAATGGCTTTTTTGGAATTTTTCCCGACAGCAGTTGGGCGTGCTGCGGTTGATGCGTATGGGCGGTTGGTAAGGTTTTAATTTTTGTGTTTTTTGATTTTCAGACGACCCCAAAGGTCGTCTGAAAGCTTGTCGGAACAGGTTTGAACAGATGATAAACCAAGTGGTGGCCTGGCAACATGAAACGATGGTTCGGGTGGGGCCAATTTATCTTATTTTCGTGTTTTTATAAACGGTTTAAACTGTGTGGTATGGATTTTTTGCTGAGAATGAGATGGTATCTGATTCGGTGTCGGATTGAGGCCGTCTGAAAACGTAAAAAAGCAGCCTGAGCTTCAATTTCTAAATTGCAGGCTGCTTTTTGTTTCCATTACGTCATGACGGTATTGCAACACCTATTCACAAAAAAACACAGTTTGATTGTAACGTTTCAAACATTTCCCCTATAATCCGCCTGTTTTCAATTTTCACATGCAAAGAAAGGAGCAGCCATGACACGCAATACTTCAATCCGCTCAATCACATTCTTTGCAGCCCAAGCGTCGGTCTGATTTTCGGACAACGCGTTCCCGCATTTTCCCTATCGCCCGCTTCGGGCTGCTTTCCCATCAATCGGACAGAGGTCGTCTGAAAACGTCAGACGACTGTCGGTATATTTTCAAACCGGACATTTTTTTCGTTTTGTCGGTTTGAATTTGTTTTGCCATCTGTCCGTTTTAAAGAAAGCATACACATGGGCAATTATCAAAATCCCCATCATATTCATATCATCGCTGATTCGGAAACCTGGATTGAAGGCAACGCCGTCGCTCAACTCGAAACCACCGCCAAGCTGCCGCATATGCTGCGCGTAGTCGGCATGCCCGATTTGCACGCGGGGCGCGGTTATCCCGTCGGTGCAGCGTTTTTCAGCGAACACCATTTTTATCCCGCGCTCATCGGCAACGACATCGGCTGCGGCATGGCGTTTTGGCAAACCGATTTGTCCGCTGCCAAGCTCAAACCCGTCAAACTCGCCAAGCAGCTTGGCAACATCGATACGTCTTTGAGCCAAGACGAACAAGAAGCCTTACTTGGAGAATCCGCATCCGATTATCCGTTTTCAGACGACCTCGCAGTCGGCACCATCGGTGGCGGCAATCACTTTGCCGAGTTGCAAACCGTCGAAGCCGTTTACCGCGACGATTTGCTTCCCGCTGCCTTTGATTCAAACCGTTTGCAATTGTTGGTACACAGCGGTTCGCGCGGACTGGGGCAGCAAATTTTGCGACGCCACATCGAAGCCTACGGCCATCGAGGTTTGGCGGAAGGCAGCGAGGCTGCGGCGGACTATCTTGCCGAACATCAGGCAGCCCTTGAGTTCGCCCGTTTAAACCGCCGTCTGATTGCCGCCAGAATGCTCGACCGCTGGCGCACGGAAGGCGAATGCCTGCTCGACGTGCATCACAATTTCCTCGAACAAGCCGAAATCGCGGAACAAACCGGCTGGCTGCACCGAAAAGGCGCAACGCCCGCCGATAAAGGTCTGGTCATGATACCCGGCTCGCGCGGCGATTACAGCTATCTGGTTCTGCCGACCCAAGATTGTCAGATTTCGCTGAACACATTGGCACACGGCGCAGGACGGAAATGGCAGCGCGGCGAATGCAAAGGCCGCCTGTCGCACAAATATTCTGCCGACAGCCTGCGCCAAACTGCATTCGGCAGCGTGGTCGTTTGTCAGGATAAGGCTTTGATTTTTGAAGAAGCTCCGCAGGCTTATAAAGACATAGACAGCGTCATTTCAGCCATGAAAAACGCAGGTCTGATTGAATTGGTCGCCCGCTTCAAACCCGTTTTGACTTATAAAACCAGCGGCGGATGTGGAGGTGAGGCATGAAAATCATCAGTAAATTTAAAGATTTCTACGACCACAAAGTAGCGAAATACGGTGTCGACCCTGTATTGGTGTTTGACCGCCGCTTGCCGCCCGGTGCTGAAATCCTACACAGCCTGCCCAAGCCGCCTGCCGAGTGGGAAAAGGAATACGGTGCGTGCGCCGTGGTGTCGGAACTGTATATCGGCAACCTGCGTGTATACCTGTTTGCCACGAATGATAAAGTCTATACGTCTTACGATGTCGGACAAATTTTAAGCAAAAAAATTGGGCGTTATTTCTGTCGGTCAATCCGTTTTCAAGATGGTGCGGAATACGTTTTGCCGCAATACGGCAATTACTACTGGGCTTGGCATGATGAGATCCAAAATGCCGATTTTCAAGCCGTCTGCAGAGAACGGAGCAACGTAATATTGAAAACCTATCGGAATGTGCCGCTGCTGCTCGTGTATTACGCCGACCTAAACCGTCCAAGCAAATCGGACAGCAGTCAGGACTTTGCCGCCAACCCGCAACTTTCCGCACTCGGCATCTACATCGATCCCGATATTGTGTGGCAGAACATTTGCGAATACCTGTCACAGCTTAAAAGTGAGGCGGAAATCAGCCCGAGCGTGCCCGATAAAGCCAAAATCGGCAACAAGGGATTTGACGAAAAATATTCCTTTCGCCCAAAAATGAAAGGAAATAAACCATGATTTATTTACAAATTTCTACTGCCCAAGGGCCTGCCGAATGCCGCATCTTTGCCCGTTTCGTATTGGGCAGGCTGCTTGCCGAGGCGAAGGCGGAAGGTGTCGAGGTGGAAATCATCTCCGAAACTGCGGATAAGCACGGCATTATGTCGGCGGTGCTTAAATTGGACGGCAATCATGCCGAAACTCTGGCACAGCGTTGGCAAGGTTCGCTCCAATGGGTGTGCGCCAGCCCCGTCCGTCCGAAACATCCGCGCAAAAACTGGTATATCGGCGTTTTCCGCATGCCCGATATGCCTGAAATGCCGTCTGAAAGCGAAATCGAGTTTCAAACTTGCCGTTCGGGCGGTAAAGGCGGGCAGCACGTCAATAAAACTGAAAGTGCCGTCCGTGCCACTCATAAAGCGAGCGGTATTTCTGTGCGCGTCGAAAGCGAACGCAGTCAGCATGCCAACAAAAAATTGGCTTTGACCCTGCTGGCGCAAAAGTTGGCGGAACATCATGCCGGACAGGCTGACGATTACGCCCGTGCACAGCACAGCCGGCTTTATCAGGTGGAGCGCGGCAATCCGAAACGGACGTTCGTCGGAACGGAGTTTAAGGAGAAGCCGGATGCTAAATCTTGAGCTGAGGCTGCCGCTTTGGCAACGTCGTCATCCCCCGTGTTTTTAATATACGGGAAAAGGTCGTCTGAAAACCTGAATTTGAGTTTGAACTGCACCCCAAAAGTTGGACATCCCCTCCAACTCACAAGGTGCAGTT
>CAKARM010000195.1:0-4595 GCA_916720585.1 uncultured Neisseria sp. | reverse complement strand
CGTGAGCGATGCAGGTTTGACTATCATCGCGCAGCCCACCGCCAAAGCAGGCGCGGCTTTGCGCACAATCATCGCGGATGGGAAGTTCCACGGCGTAATCGCAGCGGTAACGCCGACGGGCTGTTTCAACACGACCAGTTTTTGCGACGCTTTCACGCTCGTCAGCACATCGCCGTCAATCCGCCGCGCCTCTTCGGCAAACCAGCGCACAAACGAAGCCGCATAATCAATCTCGCCGCGCGCCTCGGTCAGGCTTTTGCCCTGTTCCATCGTCATGATGCGCGCCAGTTCTTCTTTGTTTTCCTTGATCAAAAAATACCAACGCCACAACACATCGGCGCGTTCCAACGCGGTTTTTGCCGCCCATAATTTTTGTGCAGCCTCCGCCTTTTGAATCAGTAGTTTGAGGTCGTCTGAACGAGTCGTGCGGACAAACGCCAAAGTCTCGCCCGTTGCCGGATTATCGACTTTGATGCTGTCTGGAATCGGAAGAAAAGAAATATCGGGATGGTTTAACAATGATGCAAAAGAATTCATGCCTGCCCTCGTGTGTATAGATGATGGATGGAAGTCATTATTCTCTTCATAGGAGAAAAGCGCAAACTGCTTGAGCAGTTTGAGCCACATGAGAAAAAGAACCCAAAGCAGGTAGCTAAAAAGGTCGTCTGAAAATGCCTTATGGGCTTGGTTAGGATTTTTCGTTTGAATGGTAAGAAAGTGTTTTGACCGGCTGATAAGACATATTCAGGCAATTTTTATTTTTGAATTTCTTGTTTGCCTATATGGGTTATATAAAAATGGAATATTTTTATGTTAAACAATGGAATAGGTTTTTAAATCATTTTAACTATTGAATGCGGATATATCTGGCAAATGTTTGCATGCGCTTAAAAACTTGTTAAAATCTCAAAAAATTATACAAATAATAATCAAAATCATTATATTTATATTCCAATCTGACTTGCGGCAAAACCTTTCCGAAGTTGTCTGAACATTTTCAGACGACGCTGTCTGACATTCCGCCACACAAGGAATCCGTTATGAAGCCAGTCAAAGTCAACACCCTTGCCGCCTGCATCACCGCCATCGGTTTCTCTCCCATCATTTATGCTGCCGATAATACGCCGACCGTCATTCTCGATCCCGTTACCGTCAAAGGCACACGCAATAAAGATGAAATCGGTAAAAGCCGAGTTTATACCCGCGAAATCGTCAACCTCTACAAAGGCAAGGAGGATGTCGAAACCTTCAAAGGCAACACCGTGTCCGACCTCTTCAGCGGCCTGCCCGGAGTCTACAGCGGCGAAGCGCGCAACAGCGGCGCGCTCGACCCCAACATCCGCGGCGTGCAGGGGCAGGGGCGCATCCCCGTTACCATCGACGGCACCGAGCAGGCGATTACCGTCTGGCGCGGCATGTTCGGCGCAAACAACCGCAACTATGTCGATCCCAATATCATCAGCAGCGTGTATGTGGAAAAAGGCCCGTCGTTCAACCGCGAGGTCAAAAGCGGTATCGGCGGTTCGGTGGCGCTGAAAACCCTTGAAGCCGACGACATCGTGCCCGAAGGTCAGAAATACGGCGTGGAAATCAAGGCGGAGGCCAGCAACAATTCCATCAAGCCGCGCAAAGCCACCTATGCCGAAAACGTGGACTACCGTACCTTGGAAAATCCTTTAAATGTAATGGGCGGATACTGGCGGTTTTATGCCGACGATTCCGACAGATTAACCCCGCGCTTCGGCGGCAAGCATAAATTTTCGGAAGACAAGGCCTACCGCATCGCCGCTGCGACCAAACAGGATAATTTCGATGCCATACTCACCTATGCCTACCGCAACAAGGGCAATTACTTTTCAGGCAAAAAAGGCGCGCACCGCTACGGCTTCTACTCTATCGACAATGCCGAGAACCTCCGCAGGCTGCAAGAACAGGGAATAAAGGAACTCAGCCCCGAAGCCCCCATTATCGGCCTCTTCTATACGCCGGGCGGCGAGGTGGCCAATACTTCGCTGGAAACCGAATCCTGGCTGGGTAAAACCACCTTCCGCCTGCCGAACAACCAGAGCATCAAATTCGGCCTGCGCCATACGCACTCGACCTTCGGCGAGGTCATGCCCTCGCGTATCCTCAGCGGCGGCGGTTTCCAAGGTGATAATGTCGATTCCCAAAACAAAATCGCCGAATGGCCGCAGGCGTGGGTCAAGCAGCGTGCCTACAATATCGACTATTCGTGGAAACCCGAGGGCAGCCGCTGGATTGATTTGAACGCCTCGCTATGGGCCACCCGCACCCGCTCCAAAACCAATTCCTCCGGCGGCGTCCCCGGCGATATCGCTTGGACCGACGAGGGATGGGATGCGGCTGCCGACGACTGGATTCAAGGCCTTCGCAAAAGGCCCGGTTTGGACGAAGGTCTGCCGAATACCGACGGCCGCTTCAATACCCGCCAGGCGCAGGCGCTCTACGCCACCAACAACCGCAACGGCTTCAATTTCTCCAACCGCATGAAGCTGCGCGACAATCTTGAACTGACCGTATTGGGCGACTTCCAGAACGAAAAACTGGCAACGCATAACGAATTTGCCGATTTATATGGCAACCGCTACAAAAAGGAATTTGATCAAAACTTGATCTATCCCAGTTCATTTCTTGATACTATCACCTACCCGCGCAACGGCAGGCGGCGCGAATACAACCTCGGCTTCAATTTCCGCTTCGAACCGCGCCCGTGGCTGACGCTGACCGCAGGCGCGCGCTATACCAACTTCTCCCTGCAAGACGACAGTGTCAAAAAATTCTTAGACAACGGCGGTGAATTGGAAGCCCACAGAGGACTTCGATATACCGCCGATGTCGTGGCGACGAAAAAAGATTACGAAGCCTACCAAAAAGCCGATGCCTGCATCATGTCTCCTACATGCGAAGCGACACAAGACATGTTGGATGCATCTGCCAAAATCATTCCCGAAGGATCTGACGGTATGGGTATACCAATGTATACTAAAAAAGTACGTTTCGATTGGACCAAAGACCAATACGGCAAGCTGAATATGGCCGACCATCCGGTATTGAACAATCCCAAAGTGCTGACCCGTGTCGAGAACCCCGCCTATAATCCGGCCGATCCCAGCAGCCCGCGTTTTGCAAACAAATTCCAAAACCTTAAAGCCGAAACTGCAAGTGACTACTCTTATAAAAGCGTGCTGACCCCGGCGCAGAAGCAGCAGGCGCTGAAGCAGAAAGGCAGCGGCTGGGCACCCGCCGCTTCGGTAACCTTCAATCTGACCGACTATGCCCGCGCCTACCTGCGCTATACCCAAACCCTGCGTTTTCCCAGCATTTTCGAGGGTACCGTAGGTGTTCCCATCAGCCCGAAGCTCAACACCACCTCGGTAAACCGCTATGGCTACCAATGGAAACCCGAACGCGGCAAAAATTTCGAGGTCGGCTATATCCACGACCTGACCGGAATGTTCCCGAAAATGCGCAAGGCCGATTTCCGCATCAACTATTTCCGCAACATCACCAAAAACATCATCGACCGCAACGACCAGCTTGAATTCGAACAATTCGACAAGCAGATACGTTCTGGCGCGGAATTGTCCGCCCGCTTCGATACCGGCAAGGTGTACGGCAGCCTCGGCGTCATCCGTACCATCCGCAACGACGTCTGCGACGAGGGTGCCGCATTCACTGACCAATTGCAGTCAACTGTGCTGAGATTGCATGTTCAAAGTAGCGGCAGCAAACCGCTGCTGCGCGCGCCGACCTGTTTCCCCGGCGGCGTGAAAATCGATGGTTACCTGTCATCCATGATGCAGCCGCGCTGGTCGGTCGATGCCGAATTGGGCGCACGTTTCCTGAAAAACAAACTGGATGTCGGCACCCGCTTCCACTGGCACAGCGACGTCTATAAAACCCGCGTAGACTCATGGCGCGGCTTCGAGCGGGCGGTTAACGACCATTACGCCACCGCTACGGACGAAGTCAAAGGCTATACTGACGGCATAGAAGATATGCGTTGGACCCCCACGGCCGTCGTCGATGCCTATCTGCGCTACCGCATCAACAAAAACATCACCGCTGAGTTGGTGGGCACCAACCTGACCAACCGCTACTATATGGACCCGTTCAGCCGCTCCTTCATGCCCGCACCGGGCAGAACCATCAGGATAGGGATTACCGGCAAATTCTAAAGTAATTTCAAATTAGGATTTCCCTATATTCGATATTGGGAAGAGGATATTCAGGGGCTTTGTCATCAAAGCAGAATACAGGTTTTAAGCCCCCGAGGTCGTCTGAAAACTTTCAGACGACGCTGTCTGACATTCCGCCACACAAGGAATCCGTTATGAAGCCAGTCAAAGTCAACACCCTTGCCGCCTGCATCGCAGCCATCGGTTTTTCTCCCATCATTTATGCTGCGGATAATACGCCGACCGTCATTCTCGATACCGTTACCGTCAAAGGCACACGCAATAAAGACGAAATCGGTAAAAACCGGGTTTATACCCGCGAAATCGTCAACCTCTACAAAGGCAAAAACGAAGTCGAAACCTTCAAGGGCAACACCGTATCCGACCTTTTAAGCG
>CAKARM010000194.1:0-4606 GCA_916720585.1 uncultured Neisseria sp. | reverse complement strand
GCCCGCGTTCATCGCTGCAAACATCCAAAACGCGGAGGCGTTCAAATCCTGCATTGAGTCGTAAAGCCCTTTGGACATAAAGGTACTCAATACATTCAGCCGCACTTCGGTCAGCAGCAGCGCAATCATCGCCGTAATCAGCAGCAAGACTTTGACCGCGCTTTTCGGCGTTAGGCACAGCCGCAGGATATAGGCAAACTCGCGCCCGAAGCGCGTTTCACGTGCCAAAAACAGAATTACCGCCGAGGCGGCGGCGACCATCAATAAGGTCTGTAACAGCCAAGACGGCGTGGAATAGAGCTCGGTTTGCCATTTTTGCATGTGCGTTGTCTCTTGAGGCAGGCCAGCGGGCAGGGGTCGTCTGAAACCCGGATTCTCTGCTTAATAAAATAATTTACAATTACTATGGAAAAAGTTTTGATTTATGTTGTATTTTTGTTTTTACAAATAGTTATCATCACTTTTTATAGAAAAGCAGAATGTTATCAAATATAATTCCGCAGCAAAATTACTTTGTGATTTTTAACGCTTATTGCAATAAAAATAACCCACCTCAGAGACAGAAGGAATCTATGAACAGCAAATTAGCCCTGATGCCGCTTTTGATTATGAGCGCGTTTTCTTATGCCGCCGATGAAGCGACACCTGAAACCCCTGTGCAACAGCAGTTGCAGGAAGTTAATGTCCGCGCCGACGCCAAACGAGTCAAAGCCGCCCGCTCTTACTCCATCGCTAGCGACGGCGACTTGCGCGACCGCGTGAACTTGGGCGTATTGGGCAAAGCCAACGCCTTTACCGCGCCGATTACCGTCGTCAACTATGACGAACAAGCCCTCAATAACACTGAAGCGCGTACTTTGGTGGATGCCGTTTCAAAAAAAGACGCGTCCGTTTGGCAGTTCGGCGGCGAAAGCAACACATTGACCGGCCTGTATTTCCGCGGTTATCAGCTTGACTCGCGCCAATTCAGCGTCAACGGTTTGGCAGGTATGTACGGCACACAAGGCACGGCCAGCGTACATGTCGGTTCCGCGCAACTGATTAAAGGCGCGTCCACCACTGTAAACGGCATGGACCCTGAAGGTGCGGTATCCGGTTCCGTCAATATCGAAACCAAAAAAGCCGCCGATGAAGGCAACCGCAAAATCGGTTTGGGCTGGTTCAGCAACAACCGCGCCCAAGGTACATTCGACTTGGGTCAACGTTTCGGTGAAAACAAAGAATTCGGCGTGCGCGCCAACGGCAAACTGCGCCACGGCGACACCCCGCGCCACGGTTACAGCGAAGACAATAAAGAATTTGCCTTGAATGCCGACTATCGCGGCGAAACACTGCGCGTGGCGTTCGACTCCATCTACGCCAAACGCAAAACCAACGGCGGTCGCGCACGTATGCAGGACATTCAAAACGCCAACGGACGCTTGTTTGCCGCACCTGAAGGCAAAGTGAATTTGGCGCCGAGCTGGCAGGCTCAAAACACGCGCGGTCAAACGAATATGCTGACCTTCGAATGGGATGCGTTTGAAAATGCCCAAATTACAGGCGGTATTGGTTATAACAATGCGCGCTATTATGGCAATTTCGCCTCTCCGACCGTCACAAGCAGCGGTTTGACCTACAATTCAGGTCGCGCACGTTTGACCGACCAGCGTTTCAAAACGCTCAGTATGAATCTGACTGCACGCGGCGAATTTGAAACCGGTCCGGTAAGCCACAACTGGAGTGCCGCATTTGACCGAATCGACCGCAAACGCACTACTTATCAAGGAGCACGTCAAACAAGAAGCAGCGTTATCGATCCAAGCCTTGATATTCCGACCCAATTGGCAAAATTGGATTCCAACTTAGGAAGCGCGTGGAGTGCAACGCCTTCATTGGATACCGTAATCAAAGTAAACAGTTTGGCGGTATCTGACACGCTTGGTTTTGCCGACAACAAATACCGACTCACTTTGGGCGGACGTTTCCAAGCCGTCGAGCAGAAAAACAAATTAAACGGCCGCAAAGCGGATGCAAGCCGTTTCAGCCCGATGTTGATGGCGGCATGGGTTCCGCAGCCTGATTTGGTGGTTTACGGAAACTATATGGAAGATTTGGAGCCGTCCGACATCCGTACTGATGATGACGGTCATGTAACGATGGCAGATCCGCGCGTCAGCCGCCAATTTGAAGTCGGTGTACGCAAAAACTGGGGCGATTTCGTAACGACGCTGAACGCATTCCAAATCAAACGTCCGGGCTACTGGCTCGGCAAAACGACTTCAGGCACTGACTTCGCAGCGCGCAAAAATGCAGGCTTGGCTTATAGCGGTTCCGAACAAGGCATGGAACGCAGCCGAGGTATCGAGTTCAACGCATACGCCAATCTGTTGAACAAAACCCTGCGTCCGAGCTTTGGCTTGATGTATCTGCAATCGACCGTAAAAAATTATCCGAATTATGCCGACAATCTTGTTAACGGCGTACAAGTCGCCAACCCGCGCGTAATTGCCAAAGCGGGCGTAGAGTGGGACACCCCGTTTGCCAAAGGCTTGACCTTGAACGGCAACGTTTCGTATTTCGGCAAGTCTTACCAAGACACGCAAAAACAATACGCTTTCCCGTCCTATACCTTGGTTGACGTAGGCGCGCGCTACAAAACCAAGCTGGGCAAAAATACCCTGACCGTCAGCAGCGCGGTGGAAAACCTGTTCAACAAAAACTATTGGCAGGTACAGCGCGGCCAATACGACCGCAGCTTCGCCGTCGTCGGCATGCCGCGTACTTACTGGCTGAAAGCGGAATTGGATTTCTAATATCCAAACAGGCAATTAGTAAAGACAAAGGTCGTCTGAAAATCCTCAATCTGGGTTTTCAGACGACCTTTTATATTGTTGTTTGAATGGGGCAAGTGATATGACTTATAGTGGATTAAATTTAAATCAGGACAAGGCGACGAAGCCGCAGACAGTACAGATAGTACGGCAAGGCGAGGCAACGCCGTACTGGTTTAAAGTTAATCCACTATATCGTAGAACGGCACCCCATTAATCACAACGCAGAGACAATGGTTTAGAGGGATTCCCAAACGTTGGCAGCTTCTTCGGAGAAATGTTGCCAAGCGGGCAATGTTATGGAAGTTGCTGTTTCCAATGCGCCAGCAGTTGCTTGAGGATTTCAGACTGCTCGTGACCGTCATTGATGGCGGTTTCAAGCCAACGGCAGGCTAAGGCTGTGTTGCGGCGGACGCCTGTTCCGTGGAAATAGAGGCAGGCGAGGTTGTATTGCGCCATTGTGTCTTTTTGCTGCGCTGCCTGCGCGAACCATTTGGCGGCTTGGGTATAGTCGGTCTCTGTTCCATGACCGTTGTAGTACATCATGCCGAGATTGGTTTGCGCTTTGCTGTGCCCCAAATCTGCGGCCTGCTGATAGAGCGTCAGCGCTTCGGCATGGTCGGGCGCGCGGTTCAGGCCGTAATGGGCGGCAAAAGCCAGCTGATAGAATTGCTCCGCCTGTTGGCGTTGCAGCGCGTGTTCTTTGGCTTGAGGGTAGTTTTGCTTATTGTTCAGGGCAATGTCCGCGAGTAGTTTTTGGTGTGCGGCAAGATTGCCCAAATCAGCGGCAAGCTGATAGTAATGGCGCGCTTTGGAGGGTTCGGGAAGGATGCCTAGCCCGTAGCGGTAGATATCGCCGAGCAAACGCAGCGCTTCGGGATGATTGCGGCGGGCGGCTGCTTTGGCGTAGCGGCGTGCTTTATCCGTGTCTTTCGGGATGTCTTTGCCCAGCAGATGGATTTCTGCGAGCTTGGCGTAAGCATCGCTGCTGTTTTGTTTGGCGGCGGTTTCCAGCCATTGGATGGCTTTGTCGGGGTGGGTCGGGAGCAGGATTTCCGCAAGGGCGACTTGTGCAGGCGCGATGTTGTCACTTGCCGCGATGTACAGGTGTTGGGCGGCTTGCTCAAGGTCCGGTGCCACGCCTTGACCGAGCTTGTATTGCAATCCGAGTTGCCAATTGGCAGGCGTAAATCCTTGTTTGGCGGCAAGTTGGTAGAGCTGGTGTGATTGGGGATAATCGGGCGGCGAGGTGTATTGGCAATGCTGGCCTAAGAAATATAGGGCTTGGGGATTTTGCTGACGCGCGGCGAGTACGGCCCAATCGACGGCTTCTTCGTGTTGACCTGCGTCATGATAAGCACGCATCAGCTTGAGCTGTGCTTCGATAATGCCTGCTTCTGCCAATTCCCGATAGGAGGGAAGCAGGGTATTGAGCGGCATGCCTTGTGCTTCTTGGATTTGAAGAAGGTTGTAGCTGGCGTAGGGATGACCGTCACGCGCCGCTTGCTGCATCAGGCGTATGCCAGCTTCACGGTTGGCAGGTATGCCTTGTCCTTGCAACAGGCAGCCTGCAAGATGGAATTCTGCTTCCGTATGCCCTTCGTCTGCCGCTTTTTGCAACAGAGGGACTGCGGCGGCAAAATCGGGCGGGATTTGGGTCATGAATGAGTGAGCTTCCCGGAATAGTGTATCGGCGGTTGTTGTATTCATTTTATTGTATATGTTTTGAATTTTATAGCGGATTAACTTTAAACCAGTACGGCGTTGCCTTGCCGTACTATCTGTACTGTCTG
>CAKARM010000193.1:0-4614 GCA_916720585.1 uncultured Neisseria sp. | reverse complement strand
ACCTGCGAAGAAGTGCATCACGCCGGTTTGTCTGCCGATAGCCAAGATGTTTTCGGGACTCAGGTTTAATGGCGCAAAACCGAACCAAGTCGGCGTACCCACCGCGCCGAAAGATACCGGCACGGAGTTCATAACCAGCGTAAAAATCGCCACTTTCAACGGGTTGAAACCCAGACTCATCAGAATCGGGGCGGCAATCGCAGCAGGCGTACCGAAGCCGGATGCACCCTCAATCATAAAGGCGAACGACCAGCCGATAATCATCAGCTGCGCCACAGGATTCGGGCTGATGGTCGCCAGCCATTTGCGGATAATGTCGATACAGCCGGTGGTTTCCATCATACGGTTGAACATGATCGCACCGAAAATCACGGTAATCGGCGTCAGTGTGGAAACCAGGCCGGACGCTGCGGTTGCGTTGAGCAGCATAGCGTCGTCTTTGAAATAAAACAGCTTGATGGCGTAAATCAGCGCGGCGGTAATCGGCAGCGCGATGTAGGAAGGCATACTGTTTTTCTTAACCATCAGCCAAATCAGCAGGATGATGGGAAAAATGCTGAGGAATAGTGCCATGGTGAATCCTTAAATCGGCGTTGTTTATCAATTTTTATCATGATGTCGGATGCGGGAGAGATACCGAACCTTAATCTGAGAGTAATTACCAAATAAATTGGTAATACCAATTCAAAAGAATGCCGCATACTTTACGTAATACGATGTAATCGGTCAAGTGATTTATACGCGAACCGCGCGTTGCAAAATAAGGTTTTCGGCTGAGGGGAAATTAGTTTTTTATTATCAGAATATTGCAAAACGGATAAATGGGAGAAGGAGAGAAATGTTGGAAATGCTGCAACAGGTAAATTCAAAAAAGGTCGTCTGAAAACAGCTTCCGCTTCGTCGGTATAGTGGATTAACTTTAAATCAGGACAAGGCGAGGCAACGCCGTACTGGTTTAAAGTTAATCCACTATATTTATGACTTGATGGAACTTGCTGTATTTGTTTTCAGCCGACCCCTGGGCAGCTTTATTGTAAAGGTTCGGCAAACCAGTCTTGCGTGGCGGTATCGGCATCGAAGACTTGCCCCATCAGCGGGGTCAGCGGATTCACGCCCAAACTGCGTGCCAGCGGGATGCTTTGCAGCAGGGGTTCGTTCCAAGCGTGCAGTGCCATGGCGTAGGCGCCCCAGTGGATGGGCATGAAGCGTTTGGGAGCAAGCTGTGCGGCATAGCGGGCGGTTTGCTCGGGGAAGAGGTGATTGTTGGGCCAATGTTCGCTGTATTGCCCGTTTTCGATGAACGCGATATCGAACCCGTTGAATTTTTCGGCGATTTTGTCGAAATGGCTGCCTTGTGCCGAGTCGCCGTGAAAATAGAATTTTTCGCTGCCGTGTTCGATGGCAAAGCTGGACCACAGGGCTTGGTTGTGGTCGGTCAGGGTTCGGGATGAATCGTGGCGGGCAGGTAGTGCGGTGTAGCGGATGCCGTTGCGTTCGGTACTTTGCCACCAATCGAGTTCGGTAATGCGCTCTTGCGGCACGCCCCATTTTTTCAGCAGTACGCCCATGCCGAGTGAGACGATGAAATGGCTGTTGCCTTTTGAATTGAGTGCCTGCACGCTGTCTTTTTCGAGGTGATCATAGTGGCTGTGTGAAATCAAGATGACATCGACGGGCGGCAGTTCGTCGATTTCTGCGGGGGCAGGTTGGAAGCGTTTCATGGTGATGGGGATGGGGGAGACGGAATTGCCGAAAACGGGGTCGGTAATGACGGTTTGCCCGCCGATCCGCATCAATAGGGTGGAATGTCCGAACCAGACGAAGCGGCTTTTTCCTTCGGGTGCGGCGAGGAAGGTTTGCCAATCGGGCTTGACGGTAGGCAGAGGTTTGGGCGGGCGCGTTGCCTGCGGGTCGGTCAGGATCTTCCAAAATGCGCCGGTCAGGCCGGTCGGTTTCTGCTGCGGTTCGGGGTTGAAGAAGGTTTGCGTTTTCGGGTCGTAATGGTCGCTTGCGGGGTAAACGGGATGTTGGTCGGGATAAAGCCAGTAGGCGAGCAGGGCGCAGACAGCGGTCAAGGCAATGAGTTTTTTCTTGTGTTTCATAATTGGATTTTATGAAGAAGGTCGTCTGAAATTTTTTCAGACGACCTTGGGTTCTGTTTGAAAATGGTCTCGGTATCCATCAGATGGCGTGCGAACAGCCGGACACCATTTTTTTGAGGGCTTGCGAGTCGAGGATTTTGATGTGTTTGTGTTCGACCGAAATCAAGCCTTCGTGGTGGAATTTGGAGAGCGTGCGGCTGACGGTTTCGAGTTTCAGCCCCAAATAGCTGCCGATTTCTTCGCGCGACATCCGCAGAATGAAATCGTTGGCGGCAAATCCGCGCGAGTAAAGGCGTTGGGACAGGTTAAGCAAAAACGCCGCCAGACGTTCTTCGGCGCGCATATTGCCTAAAAGCAGCATCACGCCTTGGTCACGCACGATTTCGCGGCTCATCAATCTGAAAAAATGGCTTCTCAGGCTGGGGATGTTGTGCCCCAGCTCTTCGATGTGGGTGAAGGGCAGCTCACACACTTCGCTGTCTTCCAAAGCTACCGCGTCGCAGCTGTGGACATGGGAACAAATGCCGTCCATGCCGATGAGTTCGCCGGACATAAAAAAGCCGGTAACCTGATCGCGACCGTCCTGACTGGCAACCGTGGTTTTGAAAAAACCGGCACGGATGGCAAACAGCGACGCGAAAGGCTCACCGGTGCGGAACAGATATTCACCCTTCTTCAAGCGGCGGCTCTGTCGGATGACCGCGTCCAATTGTGCAAACTCATTGGGCAAAAGCCCGACAGGCAGGCAGAGTTCACGCAGCGAACAGGAAGAACACAGGGTTTTCATCTGATGCATAGCATTGTGTGTGGTCATAAAACACCCTTAAAATTAAGGTTTTTATCCTGTCATGATTACGTAAGTTATTGACACATATCAAGACAGGTTTATCATACTGTGGCATTCTACCAAACTATCCGAAAATTGCCTAACATCATTACTCTAATCACGCACACGCCATGAAAGTAATACCGATACAAAATAATCACAATAGAAACAATGACAAGCCTGAGTTCGATCGCGAACTCATCGCCAGCCTTCCTTCCAGCGGTCCGCGCTACACTTCCTACCCGACAGCCGACCGTTTTCATGACGGATTTCGCGAAGCCGAATATATCAATGCCTTGAATCAGCGCGGTATGGGGGCTTTGAACAAGCCCCTTTCGCTTTATATCCACATCCCCTTCTGCAACACCATTTGTTACTACTGCGGCTGCAATAAAATCATCACCAAAGACAAAAGCCGCGCCGATGCCTACATCGAATACCTTGAAAAAGAAATGGAGCTGCTCGCCCCGCATCTGGGCGGACGGCATCAGCTCGCGCAACTGCACTTCGGCGGCGGTACGCCGACTTTCTTGAGCGACGACCAAATCGAACGCGTATTCCGCATGATACGCAAACATTTCCAACTTATCCCCGGCGGCGAATACTCCATCGAAATCGACCCGCGCAAAGTCAGCCGCGAAACCGTCCTCATGCTCGGCAAGCTCGGTTTCAACCGCATGAGCGTCGGTATTCAGGACTTTGACCCCAAAGTGCAGGCAGCAGTCAACCGCATCCAAAGCTACGACGAAACCAAAGAAGTCATCGATGCCGCCCGTGAAGCTGGGTTCAAATCCGTCAGTGTCGATTTGATTTACGGTCTGCCGCACCAAACCGCCGAAAGCATCAAAACCACCATTGATACTGTCTTGTCGCTCGATCCCGACCGTCTCGCCCTTTATCACTACGCCCATCTGCCGCATATCTTCAAGCCGCAACGCCGCATCGATACCGAAGCCGTTCCCGGCAGCGAAGAAAAACTCGATATGCTGCAATACTGCGTTCAAACCCTGACAGAACGCGGCTACGTCTTCATCGGTATGGACCACTTCGCCAAACCCGATGACGAACTTTCCATCGCCCTCAAAGAAGGCTTCCTCCAGCGCAACTTCCAAGGCTACTCGACCTACGCGGACTGCGATTTAGTTGCCATCGGCGTATCCTCCATCGGCAAGATCGGCAGCACCTACTCCCAAAACGAACGCGACATCGATGCCTACTATGCTGCCCTCGATGCCCGACACCTGCCCATCATGCGCGGCTACCAGCTCAATCAGGACGACCTTTTGCGCCGCAATATCATCCAAGATTTGATGTGCCGCTTCGCCTTGGATTACCGAATCTACGAAAGCGTGTTCGGTATCCCGTTCGACCGCTATTTCAAAGACGAACTTGCCGACTTGGAACAACTCGCCTCCCTCGGACTCGTCCGCCTGAAACCGCACGGACTGACCGTTACCCCCAAAGGCCGCTTCCTGATACGCAATATCGCCATGGTGTTCGACTACCACCTGCGCCATAGGGAAACCAAAGCCCAATATTCGCAAACGGTGTAAAGAGGAATAGCAAAGGTCGTCTGAAAATTTTCAGACGACCTTTGTTTTTATTTTCAAGACTTTCGGGTAACATCAAATCATATAGTGGATTAAATTTAAATCAGGACAAGGCGACGAAGCCGCAGACAGTACA
>CAKARM010000192.1:0-4623 GCA_916720585.1 uncultured Neisseria sp. | reverse complement strand
ATCCGTACACGGCGGGCGTTGCCGCCTTGTCTCATTTTTATTTTAATCCACTATACAAACCGACTTCTTTGACAGAATACGGTTTCAATTCAAGCCCGATAGAAAAGGTCGTCTGAAAATCAAATTTTCAGACGACCTTTTTGTTTACGCTTGAAACTTAATGCTCCAGCCCCTCGGTATCGATTTTGACGATTTTGTCGGTTTTATCCTCCGGCAAAAGCAGATTCAGGATAACCGCCGTAATGCCACCGGCGGAAATGGAGTTTTGGAACAAGACTGGCAGGTTTTTAAATACTTCCGGTTCAAACGCCACGCCCAAGCCCAAACCGACCGATGTTGCCGCGATCACCGCCTCTCGTCTGCGGATGCCGTGGCTGACCAAAATCCGCACGCCCGCAATCGCAATCAGTCCGAACATCAAAACCATCGCGCCACCTAAAACCGGACTCGGAATCGTCGTAAACGCGCGCCCGACAACGGGGAACAAACCCAGCAGCACCAAAATCACGGCAATATATTTGCCCACATGACGCGAAGCCACGCCAGTCATCTGAATCACGCCGTTGTTTTGCGCGAAGGTCGTCAGCGGCAGCGAACCCAAAGCCGTCGCAATCACCGATACCAAACCGTCCGCCAACACGCCGCCGCGCAGGCGTTTGGTGTATTCCTCGCCTTCAATCGGCTGGTAGGACACCATTGCCGTCGCAGTCAAATCGCCGACCGCCTCAAACACGCTCAACAAGAAAATCGCGCCCGCAACAATAAATGCGTGCCAGTCGAAAGCGAAACCATATTTAAACGGTACGGGTAAGGTAACCAGCGGCAGGTTTTGCAGCGCGGAAAAATCCACTTTGCCCAAAAACAGCGCGACGATGTAGCCGACAATCAACCCGACCGCGATGCCGCTCATACGCAACAGCGGATTTTTCATGCAGTTGAATATCAACACGATCAGCAACACCAGCGACGCCAGCCCCAAGTTTTCCATCGAACCGAACGTGCCGTTCGCCTTCGCACCGAAGCCGCCGCCAAAATCAGTAATGCCGACGTGTACCAGACTCAAACCAATCAGCATCACGACCACGCCGCTGACTGTCGGCGTAATCACTTTTTTCAAATACGGCAGAAGCCATGCCGAGAAGCACACCAAAAACGCGCCGACAAACGATACGCCCAACAGCGTCGAAATCATCGCATCCTTAGTCAATCCGCCCTCTTTCATCCCTGCGCCGAGCGCAATCATGACAGTAACGAACGAGAAATTCACCGACTGGATAGACAACATCCCCGAACCGACCGGTCCGAAGCGGTTGACCTGCAAATAAGTGCCGACACCCGACGCTACCATCGCCATCGACACGAGATACGCCGTCATCTCCACCGGCAACTCCAGCGCGCCGCCCACAATCAGCGCGGGCGTAATCATCGGCACAAAAATTGCCAGAAGATGCGTTATCGCGCTCAATAAGGCATTTCCGAATGGCGGATTGTCTTCCAAACCGTACACCAAATCAGGCGAATCCGCCTGTTTTTTCATTGTTTCAGCCATCGCAGTCTTTCTATCCGTTGTCAAACGTTAAAAAATTTTAAGGAACGAAATTGTAGCGAATCAAAGATTCCTTATCAATTCTAATCCTCCAGCGTAAAAACTTCTCCGGCTGCCCAAATTCGAATTTCTGTGAATTCCTGCGCCAGACAGTCCTTCATTTTTAGACGGTATTTATGCGCTTAACACATTTTAATTCTTGACAGCACTTCCACCGCTTAAAACCAATAATTTTATGATTATAAAAAATATTATTTATTAAGATATGATAGCCCTTAAGCCTTTAAACCAACCGTCCGGCCGATATGTTTCACACAAACAACAAAGTAAGCTACAATCCGAAGCATAATCGACCTCACACAATGAATAAAAAGGTTTCCGTATGTTACAAGGTAGCTTGGTTGCCCTGATTACACCCATGAATCAAGACGGCAGCATCCATTACGAACAACTCCGCGATTTGATCGACTGGCACATCGAAAGCGGTACCGACGGCATCGTCGCCGTCGGCACGACAGGCGAATCTGCCACCCTCTCCGTCGAAGAACATTTAAGCGTAATCGAAGAAACGGTCAAACACGTCAACAAGCGCGTTCCCGTTATCGCCGGCACCGGCGCCAACAACACCCTTGAAGCCATCGCGCTCTCCCGCGCCGCCGAAAAAGCCGGTGCAGACTACACCCTCTCCGTCGTCCCCTATTACAACAAGCCTTCCCAAGAAGGCATTTACCAACATTTCAAAACCATCGCCGAATCCACTTCGATTCCGATGATTATCTACAACGTACCCGGCCGCACCGTCGTCAGCATGACCAACGACACCATCCTGCGCCTTGCCAAAATCCCGAACATCGTCGGCGTCAAAGAAGCCAGCGGCAACATCGGCAGCAATCTCGAATTAATCAAACACGCGCCCGAAGGTTTCACCATCCTTTCCGGCGATGACCCCACCGGCCTGCCCTTCATGCTCTGCGGCGGGAAAGGCGTTGTGACCGTTGCCGCCAATGTCGCCCCCAAACTCTTCGCCGATATGTGCCGCGCCGCCCTTGCAGGCGATATTGCGACCGCTCGTCAATTAAATGACCGCCTGATTCCGATTTATAACACTATGTTCTGCGAACCAAGCCCTGCCGCGCCCAAATGGGGCATCTCCGCATTGGGCAAATGCGACCCTTATGTCCGCCTGCCGCTCGTCCCCCTGACCGAAGCCGGACAGGCAAAAGTCCGCGCCGCATTGCAAGAATCCGGACAACTCACCGCATAAACCGCAAAGGTCGTCTGAAAACCGTTTTCAGACGACCTGCCGTTAACCCATCACATCCCACAGGAAACCAATATGACCTATATGAAACCTGTCGTCGTAGCAATCGCCCTGATCAGCATGACTGCCTGTTCGGGCAACAAAAAAGACCTGCCTAAGCTGGACTACCAAACCCAGACACGCAAAATCGTCAAATTAGAAGTACCGCCTGATTTGAACAACCCCGATCAAGGTAACCTCTATCAAATACCCGCAGGCAGCGGCGCCGTCCGCGCCAGCGACCTGAGCCGCCGCACATCGGCAACCCAACAGGCCGCCAACTCCGAAGTCCTCAAATCCGTCAAAGGCGTCCGTTTGGAGCGCGACGGCAACCAACGCTGGATTGAAGTCCAAGGCAAATCCCCTGCCGAAATTTGGCCTCTGCTGAAAGCATTCTGGCAAGAAAACGGCTTTGACATCAAATCCGAAGAACCCGGCATCGGGCAAATGGAAACCGAATGGGCGGAAAACCGCGCCAAAATCCCGCAAGACGGCCTGCGCCGCCTCTTGGACAAAGTCGGCATGGGCGGCATCTATTCCACCAGCGAGCGCGATAAATTCATCATCCGCATCGAACAAGGCAAAAACGGCACGACCGACGTCTTCTTCGCCCACAAAGGCATGAAAGAAGTTTACGCCGACAAGAAAAAAGACACGACCATGTGGCAGCCTGCTGCCAACGATCCCAACCTTGAAGCCGCCTTCCTCGCACGCTTCATGCAATACTTGGGTGTCGATCAGCAACAAGCTGAGAACGCGCTGACCCAAAGCGTTGCCAAACGCAGCGGCAGCGAATTGGCACGAATCGACGGCAACACCCTGCTCGTCTCCGGCGACTACGGCCGCAACTGGCGCCGCACCGCGCTTGCCCTCGACCGCATCGGCTTGAATGTCTTGGGTCAAAACATCGAACGCCACGCCTTCTTGGTTCAACAGGCACCTAACGAAAGCGACGCCGTTTCCACGAAAAAACCGGGCTTCTTCGGCCGTATGCTGGGCAAAGGCAAAAAAGTTGAGAAACCGGCTGCCTACCCCGAGATCATCGTATTCGTCGAGCCAGTCAACGGCGGTTCGCGCATCAGCCTCTTGAATAAAGACGGCAGCGCATACAAAGGCAGCGATGCCTCTACGCTCCTCAGCCGCCTGCATACGGAACTGCGTTAAGCAATCCGATGTCACAACAGGTCGTCTGAATTTGAATCTAAACTGCGCCTCAAATCTCGGACGCCCGTAAAAGTCCATTCAGGCACTCCCTATTAAGCCGGGTTCTGCATAAACAGGACTCGGCTTTTTCCATCTCAAATTGCAACGCTCCCGTTTGCAACAATCCATACAACCATCTGCCTGCTTCATCCGCCTTTAAGCAGTATCATGCTGATCGGGATATCACGCTACTCGTTGCTTCAACGGCAACCTGCCCTTCCCTATCTGGCGGGGTATTTAGCATGTTCTGATTATGAGAAGAGGTCGTCTGAAACCAAATTTTCAGTTTCAGACGACCTTTTACCGTATCAGCAACCTTGTCCCTTCCCCCGTCCTGCGGGGGAAGGTTAGGATGGGGGTGGCTTCGCGGCTTTAGGCAAAATCAAATTGGTGCTACCCGTAAAACCACCCTCTCCCCAACCCTCTCCCGCCGGACGGGAGAGGGGGCAGGTTGCGCGTCGTGGCATAGATTTCTGTCTGGCTACCGTCATTCCCGCCCCCGCCTACGCATAGTGGATTTAATTTAAATCAGGACAAGGCGACGAAGCCGCAGACAGTACAGATAGTACGGAAC
>CAKARM010000191.1:0-4669 GCA_916720585.1 uncultured Neisseria sp. | reverse complement strand
GGCTTTTATGAGTGTCCAAGATTTGGGGGCCAGTTCAGTTTTCAGACGACCTTTTGTCTGGCTATCAACATCCGTTCAATAAGAATCCGGAATGTGTTTGAAATACAGCATGACCAGATACCAAAACAGCGTCGCTGCGGCTGCACCGAGCAGCACCCATGCGCTGATTTTGGCGACATCGCGCAGGGCGCGTTTTTGCTTGCGGCTGAAGAGGCGGTTGATGATCAGCGCGGCAAGTGCGAAAAAGAAAAAAATACGGAAAAGTCTGCCTATCATGTCGGGAAGCGGGGGAGGTCGTCTGAAAAAGTATGGTTCGGGCGCGGCGGCATGGGGACGGATGTTTCAGCGCATCGGGCTGCTTGTCCGCCCGTGTCAAAAAGTCATGCCGTTTGCTATATAATAACGCTTTTCGCCGCATTTGTTGGAACAGGATATGAGTCAAAGTGCCTCGGTGGGCATTGTAACGCCCCAAAAAATTCCGTTTGAGATGCCGCTGGTTTTGGAAAACGGTAAAACTTTGCCGCGTTTCGATCTGATGATTGAAACCTACGGCGAGCTGAATGCCGAAAAAAACAATGCGGTTTTAATCTGCCATGCGCTGTCGGGCAACCATCATGTTGCGGGCAGGCATTCGGCAGAGGATAAATATACGGGCTGGTGGGACAATATGGTCGGACCCGGCAAACCGATTGATACGGAACGTTTTTTCGTGGTCGGTTTGAATAATCTGGGCGGCTGCGACGGCAGCAGTGGGCCTTTGTCGATCAATCCTGAAACGGGCAGGGAATACGGCGCGGATTTTCCGGTGGTTACGGTGAAGGACTGGGTAAAATCCCAGGCCGCGCTTGCCGATTATCTCGGTATCGAACAATGGGCGGCGATTGTCGGCGGCAGCTTGGGCGGTATGCAGGCTTTGCAATGGACGATTTCCTATCCCGAGCGCGTGCGCCATGCCTTAGTGATTGCATCTGCGCCGAAACTGTCCACGCAAAATATCGCGTTTAATGATGTAGCACGTCAGGCGATTTTGACCGACCCCGATTTCAACGAAGGACATTACCGCAGTCACAATACCGTTCCTGCACGAGGCTTACGGATTGCCCGCATGATGGGGCACATCACTTATCTTGCCGAAGACGGTTTGGGCAAAAAATTCGGACGCGATTTGCGTTCCAACGGCTATCAATACGGCTACGGCGTTGAATTTGAAGTGGAATCCTATCTGCGCTATCAGGGCGACAAATTCGTCGGGCGGTTCGACGCCAACACTTATCTGCTCATGACCAAGGCTTTGGACTATTTCGATCCGGCGGCGGATTTCGGCGACAGCCTGACCCGCGCCCTGCAAAATGTAAAAGCGAAATTTTTTGTCGCCAGCTTCAGCACCGACTGGCGTTTCTCGCCCGCGCGTTCCAAAGAGCTGGTCAAAGCGCTGATTGCCGCGCACAAGCCGGTGCAGTATATCGAAGTCAAATCCAATCACGGCCATGACGCCTTTTTAATGGAAGACGAGGCCTATATGCGCGCCGTAGCGGTTTATATGAACAATGTTGACAAGGATTGCCGATCATGAATTTGCGCGACGATTTGCAGTTGATTTACGACTGGATTCCCGAAGGCAGCCGCGTCTTGGACTTGGGCTGCGGCGACGGCGAATTGCTGGCGGCTTTGGTGGAACACAAAAAATGCAGCGGCTACGGCATCGAAATCGACACCGACAGCGTCATCGCCGCCATGTCGCGCGGCGTGAACGTCATTCAAGCCGATTTGGAGCAGGGTTTGGCGGAATTTGGCGATCAGACGTTTGACGTTATCGTCTTGAGCCAAACCATCCAAGCCATGCAGAATACCGAGAAAATCCTGCGCTGCCTCATGCGCGTGGCGAAACAGGCGATTGTCAGCTTCCCGAATTTCGGCTACTGGCGCAACCGCTTCCAAATCGCCATCGGCGGGCATATGCCGGTTTCCGAACGCATGCCCTACCATTGGTACGACACGCCGAATATCCATTGGTGTACGCTCAAAGACTTTGATCTATTGTGCGCCAAAAATAAAATCCGCGTCCTCGAGCGCGCGGTCATGACGGGCAACAAACAGGTCAAACATTTCCCCAACCTGTTGGGCAGCTTGGCGTTTTACCGCGTCGGGTAAGATAGGTTGGACACCTTGCTGGCAATAACAAGGTTCTTGAGTTGTACTAACAGGAGGTCGTCTGAAAAATGAAGTGGCAGATTTTCAGACGACCTCTTTATGTTGAAAACAAAATAATGAAAAACGAAACGTCATCACTTCTCTTATGGCTTACTGCAATCATGCTGACCGCGTGTTCTCCAAGCAAAGAAGATAAAACAAAAGAAGTCGGCGCATCCGCTGTTCCATCCTCCGCGTCATCTGCTTCTCCCCAACCCGATTTGAATCCAATCGCGTCCAACTCTAATAGCGTCAAGCAAGTAGAAGGCGCACCTTCTTCAAATTGCGCCAACCTGCATCAGATTGGCGGCATTGATGATTTTGTCCGTCAGGTTGCTGAAAATATCGATTCCAGTTGTTTGTTTGAACGCAGCCCTAAAGAATTGGCGGCGATTTGGGGCATTCCCGGCGGAGACGATCCGCTGGAGCAGGTACTGTTCCCTGATATTGATCCGAATGATCCTAAAAACGTTGATAAAGTGATAGAGGCTATTGATCAGATGGGAAAAGGGGAGCGGAGCTATAATCAGCAGGCGGTAGAACCGGTGGTACAAGAAATGGAGGCACTCAGGCGTCGGGATACTTTGGTTTTATCAACAGGCAAACAGACAAGCCAAGGTTCGGATCAGCCACTGAGGGTAACGCACAATTTTGACATAGAAGGAACGCCGGAATATCTTAAGAAACACGGCGGCGGGTTTGGCGGTAGTTTTCAAAACATCAGCCGGTTGCCCGAATATTTGAAAGCACACGGAAAGATTTTTGAGGCGCAAAGGGTATTCCGCCTTTTCAACCGCGACCGCAGCCCTGATAAGCCTTATCTGGAAATCGTGTTTGACGAAAGTGGAAAAATTGTTTCGATTACCGTATATGAGAATGTTTCCAATCCGGCAAGCGAGATTCATTTGATGTAATGGGTTTGGAGCACAAACGGAGAGGGGGAAAATCTGGGCTTATTGAGTGTTCATTGAGCATTTGATGCGATAGCATTTTGATTGGAAGCCTTCAATTCAATATCAAAAAGGTCGTCTGAAACCTGAATCGGGTTTCAGACGACCTTTTGTTGATGTGTTCGAGCTTAACCAAATGCTTAACGGCTGTCTTTCCATTGGTAATATTTCGAGCCGAGGAAGGAGCCGAGTTTGCGCAGGAAAGGTTGGGTAATGATGCTGGGGTGTTTGAGTTTTTCAAACGGTTTCAGACGACCATCGTCACCCATGATGGCTTCGGCGGTGGCAAGGCCTGCTATGCCGGTAATCGCCATGCCGTGTCCAGAATAGCCTTGGGCATAGTAAACATTGGGCGCGAGCCTGCCGAAGTGGGGGGCGAGGTTGGCGGTGATGTCGCATTCGCCGCCCCATGAATGTTCGATTTTGACATCGGCAAGCTGGGGGAAGACTTTGAGCATGTCTTGGCGGACAAGCTCGGTCATGCGGTCGGGGTCGTCGATGAACTCGTTGTCTTTACCGCCGAAGAGCAGGCGGCCGTCGGCGCTGAGGCGGTAGTAGTCGAGGACGTGGCGGTTGTCACAGATGGCCATGTTGTTACGGATAAGTTCTTTGGCGCGTTCGCCCAGCGGTTCGGTGGCGATGATGAAGGTGCTGACGGCGATGGCTTTTTTTTCCAATGGCTTGAATTTTTGATGCAAACCGGCGTAGGTGTTGACGGCATACACGAGGTTTTGGCATTCGATGCTGCCGTCCGGGGTATGGACGAGCCAGCCGCCTTGATAGGGTTCGATACGGGTCATCGGGGACTGTTCGAAAATCTGCGCGCCTGCTTCGGCAGCGGCGCGGGCGATGCCCAGGGTATAGTTGAGCGGATGGAGATGGCCGGAATGAGGATCGAACTGTGCGCCCAAGTACATATCGCTGGCAAGTTGTTGCTTGAGCGTGGCTTTATCCCAGAGTTGGTAATGGGTAGCGCCGTAATGTTGTCGGGCGTGTTCATGCCATTGTTGCAATTCTTCCCAATGCTGCGGGCGGATGGCGACGGTGGCGTAGCCGCGCTGCCAGTCGCAAGCGATTTGGTGTTTTTTAACCCGTTCGTCAACGAGTTCGACGGCTTGCAGGGATTGCTGCCAAAACCAGCGGGCTTGTTCCAAGCCGACTTGTTTTTCGATTTCTTCCATGCCGCAGGCGTAATCGCTGATGACTTGTCCGCCGCTGCGCCCCGATGCGCCGAAGCCGATGCGGGCGGCTTCGAGTACGGTTACTTCGCGTCCGTTTTCGGCAAGGGGAAGGGCGGTGCAAAGTCCTGTCAATCCTCCGCCGATAACGCAGGTCTCGGTTTTCAGACGACCTTCAAGCTTGGGATAAGCGGCGTGGGGATTGATGGTGCTGAAATAATAGGAGGGAAGGTATTCTTTGAAATTGGGATGAATCATAGGGTAATGCTTTGTGTGGTTTCAGACGACCTTTTGGGGGTATAGTGGATTAACTTTAAACCAGTACGGCGTTGCCTCGCCTTAGCTCAAAGA
>CAKARM010000190.1:0-4693 GCA_916720585.1 uncultured Neisseria sp. | reverse complement strand
TATAGTGGATTAACTTTAAACCAGTACGGCATTGCCTCGCCTTGTCCTGATTTAAAGTTAATCCACTATATAAAGGTCATCTGAGACTTTTCAGACGACCTTCTTTTGAATTGGAATTAAAATAGGCAAATGGAATCATGTTTAAAAAATTTGCTTTAATAACCATTTTGTTAACTATAATTTTTTCTTATTTTTATTTTAGATATAGCGCATATTGCCATTATAAAGAAAAGACTTTACCTAGTTATCAAGTTCCTAGTGATGGAGACCAATGTGAAAGGTTTAGCGTAAGTGAAAATAAAAAAATTGTTGTTTGTCTGGATAGTATAGGAAATTTTTTAAGCATAGACGGCCTCAACTCCGGTATCTATTTATATGATGACCAAGGTAAATTGCTGTCTTTTTATTATCTCTATAATGAAGTTTGGCTAGGAATGCCATTAGACTTGAACTTAGATGAAGAAGGTATATTCGATTTAGGTCTATATGCTCAAGCAAAATCCTTTTCTATAAACCCATCTATTCTCCATAGGATAGAAGCAAAATTTATTGATAATTTATGCCATAAATAAAATTTTAATCTATATTATTTTATATAATTCAATTATTTAAAAGCCGGGTGGAAATCTGTCGGTATTTTTATCCTTAAATAATATTGTTTCAATCCCCAATTGAAGTAGTTTTAAAATAATAGGCAAAGTTTATGAAAAAGAAAAAAATAGTGAAATGGTTTGGTTTCTTTATATTGATATTTGGGTTAATTGAGTATTGGCGAATAACGGGGATGGGAGAAGAGATAAAAAACCTTTCCGTGAGCAGTGATTGTTACCAAAATAAATATTTAGTGAACTATCAAGAAGGTTCTTGCGGACTATATTTCATGCAAAATCCTGAAGCAATTTACCGGGAATTACGCTACAAAGATAACCCCGAATGTGAGTATTTATATCAACATAAAGTAGAACGTTTAGAACAAATAGAATTGGAAAAAAAGATTTTGGCAGATAATCGCAGAATTTTGAAGAATAGAAAAACTTTTGCCTGTACAGGATGGAATGGTTTTAGGACAGCAATCTTTATTGCCGATGAAAAGGATAATTTGCTCTACTATTATCGAGATACATCCCCATTTGGTTCGGAATGGGTTCCTGAAAATTTTGCAAGACCCTCTATCAATGATGAATATATCGGCTGGAGTGGTGGACCTGACGGCGGTCCTGTTGCGCCACTGCACCCCAACCTCCTCCAACGGATAGATGCAAAAATTATACAGTGGCTGGTTGAATTGTTTTATTGAACGGAAAGAGCCCTCTTTGAACCTTTTGTTTTCTAACCTATCATGAAAAAAATAATTTTCCTAATATTGCTTTGTGTGTTTCCCTTTGTGATACATGACTTCATTACTGAACAAAAGCGACAAATCGTCATCCATAATTCATCTCCTTATTGGCTGCAAGTCAACGTTTATAGAAAGTATGACAATCAGACTGAGGATGAAGCAATAGAAAATTACTGGAACTTCAATTTAGAGAAGAACGAATCTTCCCCGATCTACTTCTCATATAATAAAAAAAATATTAATGAAACCCTCTATCTTGGTTTTTCTTTTTTCCAGCCAGATAATGATGATGTATTCTATACAGATGAATCTGTACCAACTCCAAAACAGAAGTTCATGGAAATTCATCGCGACTCGGGCGATTTCTGTGAGAGGCATATTTATATTGGGAATAGTGGAGAGATAATTAAAGATAAAGTAGTTAAGGGATTTTGCTTAGGACGATTATTGAGTTAAATCCTTCATTATTTGAATCCTTGACTAAGTTTCAAGCAAGTACAGGTTGAATTTATAAAGGTCGTCTGAAACCGTATTTGGTTTTCAGACGACCTTTTTTGTTTATTTAGGATCGCAGCGGAAATGGTATGCGCAGATTTCGAAGCCGTTTTTGAAATACAGGCGGTGCGCATCGACGCGGTCGTGGTTGACGTGGACGTTGAGGTGGATTTTGGTTACGCCCGTTTCCGCGCCGATTTTACGGACTTCTGCCAACAGACGGGAGGCGTAGCCTTTGCGGCGGCTTTGCGGCAGGGTAACGATGTCGTCGATGTGGATATGGCGGCCGCTGGCGAGGTTGCAGGATTCGCGGAAGCCGCAGACGGCGACGGCGTTGTGTTTGCCTTCTTCGAAAATACCCAAGAGACGGTAGCCGGCGGGACGTTGGACGGTGTTGATTTGTTCGGTGAATTTGCTGATGTCGGTCAATGAAGAACGTAGGACGCTGAGGGCGGCGAAGGCGGTGGATGTGTCTTCGGGCGGGATTTCGCGCAAAACGTAGTCGGCAGCGGCGGCTTGGACCGGCGCTTTTTCAGCGGCGTGTTTTTCTTCGATGGCTTGCGCCAGCGGGACGCGTTCGACAGGCTCGCCTTGCGCTTTGGCTTCCTGTTCTTTCAAAAGCTCTTTGCAGTCGATGATGCGCAGGTCGTTGTCGGCGGCAAAGTCCATCAGGAAACGGAACATCTGCGGATTGTCTTCTTCGAGTTTCTTATCGACGGCGACGCAGCGGACGTTGTCCACCAGCATGGGGCGCACCCAGTTGGAGTAGGACAGCCGGTTGTCTTTGGTGAATGAGGACAATATGCCGCACAGGCGTTCTGCCCAGTCGCTGGGACGGAAAATCTTGCCTTTGTTGGTTGTGCCGTGAATCACGACTTCGTAAGGGTTGCAGACTAACATGGCGGTTTCCTGTGTAGAGTTTGAAATTAGGGTGAAACCTTTCAAAAACTGCTTTTCGTCTTTGTTTTTTATTGATTTCACAAAAGAATATATTTCGCAATTATACCCTACTGTCCGTTCTTCGTGGCGCTTGGGGCCGGAGTCAGATTTTTTGTTTTTTGAAAAACGACAAGGGTCGTCTGAAAATGGAGCGTCAAATTTCAGACGATCTTTGAGCCGTAGCGTCAAATATGATGTGTGATGGGTTTGGGATGAAACGGCGGATTACCTGTATTACAAGCATCGGCGCCAAGGCGGATGATTGCCGTCCGGCAAAGGCGGCATCGTTTTATTTCAGCCCGGCGGCATCGTTTTATTTCAGCCCGGCTGCATCCCCATTCCCCGCCTGCGGACACACGCCGCCGCACAAACAAAAAACACCAACTGCGCCAGATTAAACGTCGCCCCGCCAAGCGCGGCGGCAACAGGCGATTGCGGAAACAGGCTGCACGAAACCGCAATAACCGTTCCTACCGGCAACGGATTGCACCACGCGGCGGCGCGCGGAAGCAGCGTCCTACGGCGCAGCGTCTGTACCAGCAACAGCAGCCATCCCGCCGCAATCGAACCGACCGAAGCCATCCAGTGCACCTCCAGCATCCGGTAAAAATGACGGAACAGCGTCAGTAGCGGCGGATAATCGTCCGGCGCGGCATTCAGCAGCACCTTAGCAACCATACCCGTGAAATAAAAACCGGCATGCCCCAAGGGTGACAGCGCATATCCGAAAAACAGCACTGCAAAACCGACCTTGGCCGTGCGTCCGGGCCGCATCAGCCGGTAAACGCCGAATGCCGCCGCCAGATACAGCACCGCAGAAAACGTCGCCGGCAACACGCCCCACAGCAGCCGCTCTGGCGAGCCGGCCTGCATCAGCACGGCAAAATCCACTGCCTCGCCCAACTGCGGCGCCAGCGTCTGCGAAAGCAAAGGATAACGTTCCGGCGTCTGCACGAATCCGACCAGCAGCATATCGGCAACAGTCCAGCACACCGCCGCTGCAATTCCCGCCCAAAGCAGCAGAGAAAGTCGGGAAACAGCGGTTTCAGACGACCCGCACCTAACGAATGCTTCATTTTGATTTTGCATATCATGGAATCCTGTCGGGGTATTCTCGACAATAAAATAGACTATTAAACAGGAAGATAAGTTCTCAAATTATCAGCACGTCCTATGATGTTTTCACAAAATTTCCGGCAACTGCTTAAATTCATAGGGAATAACATAAGACCGTCTGAAACTATTTCAAATAGCCTTAAATCATTCCGGCAAGTAAAATTCAGACGACCTGCGTCTGATGTTCGTCGCCGTTTCGCCCGCGGATAATGCCCAAACGGTAAACGGTTTCGCCTTCTCGCTTTTTCACACCTGAAATCCTGCCGTCTTCGTGTTGTTGCCACCACAGAATACTTCATGTAAATTCCCGCCTGCTCCAACAACCTCTATTCCAAAGAAATCTCCATGAACAGACAAAAATATACCGCAACCCTCCTGCTCGCCGCCACATTCTCTGTTGTACACGCCGAACCGCAAGAAGCATCCTTCCAAGACCAATGCGCCCTGGTCGGACTGATGGCTCAAACCGCTATGGGCGAACGTTTGTCCGGCACGGGCATCGGACAAGCCGTCGAAAAAATGAACGAACGCTTTATGGTTGTTGCCAAAAACGATTACAGCCGCTCCTTCATTCAAGGATTAACCGAACGCGTGGCGCAAGAAATCTACCACTTCCCGCAATCGGCTTTGAACGCCGTCCCCAAATCCGACTACGCCATCTTCGCCCGAGATACGGGCAAGGCGGAATATCAGCTTTGTATGAAAGCCCTGACAGGCAAAACCGAATAAAGCAGGTCGTCTGAAAAGGATGAACTGCACCCCAAAAGTTGGACATCCCCTCCAACTCACAAGGTGCAGTTTTTT
>CAKARM010000189.1:0-4722 GCA_916720585.1 uncultured Neisseria sp. | reverse complement strand
TCTGGGCAAAGAGCAGATGATGGATGTAGATGAAATCGTCGAAAAAGCCAAAATCGCCAAATCGCGCGGCGCAAGCCGTTTCTGCATGGGCGCGGCATGGCGCGGCCCCAAACCCAAAGACGTGGAGACGGTTTCCGCAATCATCAAAGCCGTGAAGGGTTTGGGCATGGAAACCTGCGGCACGTTCGGTATGCTTGAAGACGGTATGGCGGAAGATTTTAAAAAAGCAGGTTTGGACTATTACAACCACAATCTCGATACCGACCCTGAGCGCTACAACGACATTATCCACACGCGCAAACACGAAGACCGCATGGATACCTTAGGCAAAGTCCGCAATGCCGGTTTGAAAGTCTGCTGCGGCGGCATCGTCGGCATGAACGAAACCCGCGCCGAGCGTGCCGGACTGATTGCCAGCCTCGCCAACCTCGACCCGCAGCCCGAAAGCGTGCCGATTAACCAGTTGGTCAAAGTGGAAGGCACGCCGCTGGCCGATGCCGAAGATTTGGACTGGACGGAGTTCGTCCGTACCATCGCTGTGGCGCGGATTACCATGCCGCACAGCTACGTCCGCCTGTCGGCAGGGCGCAGCAATATGCCCGAATCCATGCAGGCAATGTGTTTCATGGCGGGCGCGAACTCGATTTTCTACGGCGACAAGCTCTTAACCACCGAAAACCCCGACGAAGACGGCGACCGCCTGTTGATGGAGAAGCTGGATTTGTATCCGCTGCGGTTTGAGTTGGAAGAAGAATACGAAGCGGCGCAGGAAACGCCCAAGATTAAAGTGGATTATTAATCGTTCTTGCCTAAATTCCCAATAAACAAGGTCGTCTGAAAACCGTGTTTACAAACCAATGCTTCACACACGGTTTCAGACGACCTTTATCCTTGAAAACTCTTTTTATAGTGGATTAAATTTAAATCAGGACAAGACGACGAAGCCGCAGACAGTACAGATAGTACGGAACCGATTCACTTGGTGCCTCAGCACCTTAGAAAATCGTTCTCTTTGAGCTAAGGCGAGGCAACGCCGTACCGGTTTAAAGTTAATCCACTATAACGGGCAAACAAAGTATCGTGTTATTGAAATCCGCCATACAAAAAGGTCGTCTGAAACATTTTTCAGACGACCTTTTGACATACAGGGAACGCGGATTATGCGTTGCCTTCTTGTTGTTGCTGGTACATAGCTTCGAAGTTGATCGGAGCGAGCAGTACGGGCGGGAAGCCGGCGCGGGTTACACTGGTGGAAATGGCTTCGCGAGCGTAAGGGAAGAGGATGTTCGGGCAGGCTACGCCCAAGAGCAGTTGAACGTCTTCTTCAGGGATGTTTTCCAGACGGAAGATGCCGCTTTGGGTTACTTCGTTGAGGAACATGGTGCGTTCGGCGTTGAGTTTGGCGGTTACGGTAACGGTTACGTCAACGTTGTAGTAGCCGTCTTCCAGCTTCTCGCTGTTGGTGGAAACGCGCATATCGACTTCAGGCTCGCCTTGTTCCAAGAAGATTTGGGGGGCGTTTGGCACTTCCAAAGACAGGTCTTTGACGAACAGGCGTTCGATGCTGAATACGGGTTGCAATTCTTCGCTCATTTTGTTTTCCTAGTTGGGTTTAAAGTTACGGGTTTAATAAAGAATCCAGCCTGCCTTCGCGGTGCAGGCCGTACAAATCGGTAAAACCGCCGACGTGGGTATCGCCGATGAAAATTTGCGGTATGCTGCGCTGCCCGGAAAGCTGCTGCATTTCGGCAAAGGCTTCGGGGCTGCGGTCGACGCGGATTTCGTTGATTTCGGCGACGCCCAGCGAATGCAGCAGCTTTTTAGCCATGGTGCAGTAGGGGCAGAACGCGCCTGTGTACATCGTAACGGTTTGCATGATTGTTTTCAGAGTTCTAATGGGGTTCACTATATGGGCATATGGTTTATTTTACAATACTTGAAATCGGCTATTTTGCCTGAATCTTTGTTTTCGGGGCGTGAGGGCTGTCTGCCGCCCATGTGCCAAAACGCCGTTTTTAAAGTATGATAAACGGCAATCCGAACCGCTTTTGTCATTTGTTTTCCACGAAACCGACGGCAAGCGGGTGGTAGATTAAATTTGAGTCAGAACAGCAACACAATCAGCCGATTATTTTCAGGTTTGGGCAGCATCAGTCTGGTTCAAATTTAATCTACTATTTTTCTTATTAAAAATTAGGAACTAAAACCATGCTTTCAGGAATCCCCATCCCGAAGGACGCCGTCCGTCCGCCCGAAACCGTGCTCGTCAACATCACCCCGCAGGAAACGCGCGTGGCAGTGTTGGAAGAAAACAATATCTGCGAGCTGCACATCGAACGCAACAGCGGCCACAGTCTGGTCGGCAATATTTATCTGGGCGTGGTGCGCCGCGTGTTGCCAGGGATGCAGAGCGCGTTTATCGACATCGGTTTGGAACGCGCGGCGTTTCTGCACATCGTCGATGTCCTCGAACAACGCCGCAACCCCGACGAAACCCAGCGCATCGAGCATATGTTGTTTGAAGGGCAGTCGGTTTTGGTGCAGGTCATCAAAGACCCGATTAACACCAAAGGTGCGCGCCTTTCCACTCAAATTTCGTTAGCGGGGCGTTTCCTCGTCCACCTTCCGCAGGAAGACCACATCGGCATTTCCCAGCGCATCGAAGACGATGCCGAACGCAACAGCCTGCGCGAACGCCTGACTAATCTATTGCCCGAAGACGCGTGCCACGGCTATATCATCCGCACCAACGCCGAAAACGCCACTGACGAGCAGCTTTTGTCCGACATCCACTACCTGACCAAAGTGTGGGAACACATTCAAGAACAAGCGAAAACCCAGCCACCGGAAACCCTGCTGTATCAGGATTTGCCTTTGAGCCTGCGCGTGTTGCGCGATATGTTCAGCCTCGACACGCAAAAAATCCTGGTCGATTCAACCGAAAACCACCGCCGCATGACCCGCTTCGCTGAGCAATACGTTCACGGCGCATTGGGCAGGATAGAGTTGTTCAAAGGAGAACGCCCGCTGTTTGAAACCCATAACGTCGAGCAGGAAATCAGCCGCGCCCTACAACCGCGCGTCAACCTCAACTTCGGCAGCTACCTGATCATCGAGTCCACCGAAGCCATGACCACGATAGACGTGAACACCGGCGGCTTCGTCGGCGCGCGCAACTTCGACGAAACCATCTTCCGCACCAACCTCGAAGCCTGCCACACCATCGCCCGCGAATTACGGTTGCGCAACCTTGGCGGCATCATCATCATCGACTTCATCGACATGGCGCAGGAAGCGCACCGCGAAGCCGTGTTGCAAGAACTTGCCAAAGCCCTCGCCTTCGACCGCACCCGCGTTACCCTCAACGGTTTCACCAGCTTGGGTTTGGTCGAGCTGACCCGCAAACGTTCGCGCGAAAACCTCAGCCAAATCCTCTGCGAACCCTGCCCGTCCTGCCAAGGCAGGGGTCGTCTGAAAACGCCGCAGACCATCTGCTACGAAATCCAGCGCGAAATCGTCCGCGAAGCCCGCCGTTACGACGTGCAGTCCTTCCGCATCCTCGCCGCGCCCAACGTCATCGACCTCTTCCTCGACGAAGAATCGCAATCGCTGGCGATGCTCATTGACTTTATCGGCAAACCGATTTCGCTGGCAGTCGAAACCGCTTACACGCAGGAACAGTACGATATTGTGTTGCTGTAATGACAAAAGGTCGTCTGAAAACGAAATCGAGGTTTCAGACGACCTTTTGGCAAGATTGGCAAACCATTCAAGTGCGGCATTCCTTTAGATAAACAATTTCCAACATCCCAAGCAGAACCTACGCCCAAGGAACCCGATAAAGTACGGAAAAACAACAAAAAGGTCGTCTGAAAACCAGCCGCCCCCTTTCAGACGACCTCCCGCTAAACCCTTCCTAATTTTCCCCTGCTATCCTCCCATTAATTAAGGAGAACACCATGCGCGTATTGCTTGCAGAAGACGACCACATGATTGCCCAAGCCGTAGCCGCCAACCTCAAAGACAGCGGCTATGCCGTCGATTGGGTCAAAAACGGCAGCCAAGTTTCTACCGCCCTTCAGGCGCAGAACTACGACTTGCTGCTGCTCGACCTCGGACTGCCCGGCAAAGACGGGTTGGATGTTCTCACCCAAATCCGACACGAAGGCAGCAAAACTCCCGTCCTCATCGTAACCGCCCGCGACGACCTCCACAGCCGCCTCAACGGACTGGACGGCGGCGCCGACGACTACATCGTCAAACCCTTCGACATGGCGGAGCTGCAAGCCCGTATGCGCGCCGTCCTGCGCCGCCACAGCGGTCACAGCCAAACCCTGCTGACCAACGGCGCGCTCACCCTCAACCCCGCCACCTACCAAGTCGAAGTCAAAGGAGAAGACAAACCCGTCCTCCTGAGCAACAAAGAATTTGCCGTCCTCCAAGCCCTGATGATGCGCCCCGGCATCATCCTTTCCCGCAGCGACCTTGAAGACAAAATCTACGGCTGGGGCGAAGAAGTCGAAAGCAACGCCGTCGATTTCCTCATCCACGCCCTGCGTAAAAAGCTCGGCAAAGAACACATCCAAAACGTACGCGGCGTAGGCTGGCTGGTCGCAAAAGAGGTCGTCTGAAACCTCAAACCGCGTATCCGCCCGCCCATGCCATAATCCATAATATAGTGGATTAAATTTAAATCAGGACAAGGCGACGAAGCCGCAGACA
>CAKARM010000188.1:0-4736 GCA_916720585.1 uncultured Neisseria sp. | reverse complement strand
GCGCCAAAATGTGCGGCTGACCGAAATAGCCCAAGCCCCATGCGGCGGTGGAAATTATGCCGATGACGGTCGTACCGGCAAACAGACTGCCGTATTCCTTGCCTGTACTTGCGGCAACGTTTTGAATTGCGGCAGACATTTGTTCCGCACCGCCCAGACCCAAATAGACCATTACCGGCGTCAAAATCAGCGCAAAAATCATCAAAGAAGCTTGCAGCGTATCTGTCCAGCTTACCGCCAAAAAGCCGCCCAAGAAGGTATAGGCAATGGTCGCGCCCGCGCCCAGCCACATCGCCTGTTTATAAGTCATGCCTTCAAACAGACTTTGGAATAAGGTTGCCCCCGCCACAATGCCCGAAGCGCAATAAATCGTGAAGAAAAACAAAATAATCAGCGCGGAAACCACTTTCATCAAATGTCCGCCCGCGCCGAAGCGGTGGAAGAAATAATCCGGCAGCGTCAGCGCATTATTGGCATATTCAGTATGCACGCGCAGACGGCCCGCCACCAAAAGCCAGTTGAAATACGCGCCGATCACCAAACCGATGGCAATCCAAGCCTCGTTCAAGCCGCTCAGATAAATCGCCCCGGGCAGACCCATCAAAAGCCAGCCCGACATATCGGACGCACCCGCCGACATCGCCGTAACAAACGGACCCAAGCTGCGCCCGCCCAAAATATAATCATCGAAATTGCGCGTGGAGAAATACGCGGCCAGACCAATCAAGAGAACGGCAATCAGATAGATTGCAAAAGTGATATACATGGGATTCATGTACTATTCCTCATCTAAAACTTCAAAATCACGGGCTGATGAAATTGCAAGCAATCCACGCCCAAACATTTTTCTAATTAAAATACAGCGGAAATTTCTATTTTTTGTAGCTTGTTAGAAATAAATCATTTATTAATTCAATTAGATATGTAATTAAAACATATTAAATTGTAAATAATCCGTTTGAGGATACCTGAAAACAGTAGGCTTGCAAAGCTCATGATGACCGTTGCTTGCCGGTTTTACTGAAATATTTTTCAAACCATATTAAAAACATTAGTTTACAAATTATCTTGAAAAATATTGCATTTAAATAGGCTTGAAACTATCTTTCTGAAGCATTTGGAAACGGATGCGGATTGAATGTAATCAGACAACAAGTTAATCCACTATAAATCGGATAGGGTTTAGGAAGTCGATGAGGCAAGGCAAGGGGTCGTCTGAAATTTTCAGACGACCCCTTACTGGTCTGTCGGGCGTGGATAAAGAGCGGAATCGGGTTTGTGCCGGTTGTCGAAAATATAGTGGATTAACTTTAAATCAGGATAAGGCGAGGTAACGCCGTCCTGGTTTAAAGTTAATTCACTATATTACATTATCTTTATTGGATTTCTCTATATTATTCCGCGTTGTTTCACTATACTTACGCTTTATTTTGATAACAAAGGCTTTTTATGAACCATTTGGGTTTCCCCATTGAAACCGTCGCCGTTTTCGTGATTTTGTCTGTGGGCGCGATTGCCATCGATTTATTCGCCCATAGGGACAACAAACCGATGTCGCTGAAAAGTGCCGCGATATGGTCGTTGTTTTGGGTATTGATATCGATTTTGTTCGGCGCATTTTTATGGGTTCATCACGGCAGTGAAGCCGCCAGCCTGTTCTTTACCGGCTATGCTTTGGAAAAAGTATTGTCCGTAGATAATCTGTTTTTAATGATGGCGGTTTTTGCTTGGTTTAAAGTGCCTGAGGGCCTGCGCCACCGCGTTTTGTACTGGGGGATTATCGGCGCGATTATTTTCCGCATGATTTTTGTCGCCATCGGTGCCGGACTGTTGGCATTGGGGCCGATTGTGGAAGTGGTTTTTGCCGTCATTGTCGGCTATACCGCCGTTATGATGCTGCGTCGGGATGAAGAGGAGGGCGAAGAAGATGCCGATTATTCCGAACATTTGGCATATCGTGCAGTCCATCGCTTTTTCCCTGTGTTTCCCCGTCTTTACGGCAGCCATTTTTTCTTAAAAGGCGAGGAGTTGAAAAAAGCGCATGAGCAATATCCCGAGGTGCGGCTTGAGCCGGCGGGTGAAGACCTCAAGCATCCTGAAAATAACCATCCTCAGAAAATGCGTAAAGGGCAGTTGGTCGCGACGCCGCTGTTTTTATGTTTGGCAGTGATTGAGTTGTCGGATGTGATGTTCGCGTTTGACAGCGTACCTGCGGTGATTGCCGTATCTAAAGAACCGTTGATTGTTTACAGCGCCATGATGTTCGCTATTTTGGGTTTGCGTACGCTTTATTTCGTATTGGAAGCGTTGAAGGGCTATTTGGTTCATTTGGAAAAGGCAGTGGTCGTGTTGCTGTTTTTCATCGCTGCCAAGCTGGGATTGTCGGCGAGCAATCATATGTTCCATCACGGATGGGACATTTCGCCCAATACGTCTTTGCTGGTTGTATTGGTTGTGCTGACCTGCGGGATTGCCGCTTCCTTCATTTTCCCGGACAAGAAAAATAAAGGTAAAGCCGATTAGTGACCCGCTTCGTTCAGTAAAACGGAACAGTAGGATTTGCGACCTCTGAAAAACACTTCAGGCAGCCGGAAAGTCATTTCTTCGGCTGCCTGAAGTGTTTTGATGCTTTTTAAGCTTCCATTCGTTCTGCGCACTTCATTTTCGCATCAATCCAAGCGTCACCGCCGGGCTGTACGATTTTTGAAACCAGTTTATCCAAATCATTCAGATAGTTGGTTGCATTCGGACTGTTAATCACCACCACCACGATCTTGGGTTTGTCTCCCAGCCAATATCCGGCGAGGGCGCGTACATCTTTGAGCGTGCCTGTTTTCAGGCGCAGGGCAGGGCCTGCCTGTTTGAGGCGGTATTTCAGCGTGCCGTCTTTGCCGGCAATGGGTAAGGTATCGATGAAGTCTTGTTTGAACGGGCTGAAATAGGCTTTTTCCAGCATTTGCGCCAACATATTGGCGCTGACGCGTTCACGGCGGGATAGGCCCGAACCGTTTTCCAAGACCAAGTTTTCCGTATCCACGCCCGCGGTAGCCAATTCACGTTTTACGGCTGAAGAGGCTTGCTGCAAGGCGGAGTTGCCGGAATGCTCGCCTCCCAATTTCAGGAATACGGAGCGCGCAATCAGATTATTCGAATATTTGTTCATGTCCGTCAAAATGGCAGACATGGGTTTGGATTGGTGTACCGCCAGCGTTTTGGAATGAGGTGGTACGGATGCTGCCCTGATGCCGTCGGTAATTTCTCCGCCTGAATAACGCCATTGGTTGATAAAGCTCTTTTGTACAAATTCACGCATGTTCAACATGTTGACGTACATTTCATTGCCCAAACACGATTCCGGAACTTTGCCGGAAACATGCAATACGCCGCCTTTGTAGTTTGCGCGCATATGGTTTTGCAAGGCTTTGCAGGATGCGTTTGATGGTGTGACGTTGATTTTGTTGTCGATTTTAATGTCGGGGAGGGGCGGATTGGTCACAAGATCCACTCCGCCCATGTCATTGCGTTCCGGTTTGACCGATACGACTTTGTAAGCCAGCATATGCGGGTCGGGCGGCGTCATAAATAGAGAGCCGACATCGGATTCGAAATCGCTCGGATTTTGAATATCTCCCCATAAATGGCGGTCGAGTACCAAGCCGCCGGTGATTTTGCGTATGCCTTTATCGCGCAATTGCTGCTGCATCCCGACCAAGCCTTCTTGGTCGAAAACAGGGTCTCCGCTGCCGACCCAGTAAATATCGCCTTGCAAGGTATCGCCTTGAATCGTGCCGTCGCTTTTGAATTGGGTCGTCCAGCGGTAATCGCCGCCCAAGGCTTTAAATGCGGCAAATGCTGTAACCAGCTTCATGGTCGATGCGGGGTTGACCGGCACATTCGAACGGTGGTCGACCAAGACGTTTCCGCTGTCTAATTCTTGAACATACACGGAAATTTCGTCTTGAGGGATGCGGCCGAAATCGATGGCAAATGCCGGCAAAGAGAGGATGGACAGCCATAAAAGAGCGGCTGTTTGTCTTAACTTCATGATAGTTCTGAAAAACACATAAAGCATAATTATAAAGCAAGGTCGTCTGAAAAACGAGGATGGCTGCCTGACGGATGAAAAAGTTGTTTCTTATGGATAAAATGTGTCGCTATTTCGTTCCGTGCAGACAATCGGCGCTTAGGGCGAACTATGATAAAATATGTTTTTAAAACAATATAAAAGGAATACATTATGCGACTGCTCCATACGATGTTGCGCGTTGGCAACCTCGAAAAATCTTTGGACTTCTATCAAAATGTTTTAGGCATGTCTTTGCTGCGCCGCCACGATTATCCTGAAGGACGGTTTACTTTGGCGTTTGTCGGTTATGGTAATGAAGCCGAAAATACCGTACTGGAATTGACGCACAACTGGGATACGGAAAGCTACGATATCGGCAACGCTTACGGTCATATCGCAGTGGAAGTGGATGATGCGTATGAGGCTTGCGAACGGGTCAGACAAAAAGGTGGCAAAGTTGTGCGCGAGGCGGGACCGATGATGCACGGCACGACCGTTATTGCTTTTGTGGAAGATCCTGACGGTTATAAAATTGAATTTATCCAAAAAAACAGCGGTAATGATTCGGTGAAATACTGATTTTCCAATCGTCTGATAAAAGGTCGTCTGAAAACCTTGAACTGGCCCCCAAATCTTGGACACTCATAAAAGCCTATTCAGGCGCTCTGTG
>CAKARM010000187.1:0-4765 GCA_916720585.1 uncultured Neisseria sp. | reverse complement strand
GTACTGTCTGCGGCTTCGTCGCCTTGTCCTGATTTAAATTTAATCCACTATAGTTCCGATAAGACGGAATGTTTTCAGACGACCTTTTCTGCCGCCAGCAACATTTCCACATTCCGCTCGGTCGCTTCGGCTATCTCTTCAACGGCAACGCCGCGAATTTCAGCGGCGATGGCGGCGATTTGGCGGATGTTGGCGGGCGTGTTGATTTCGTTTTTCAGCATAAATGGGCTGTCGGTTTCCAAGACGAAATCGGTGTCATTCAAGGTTTTGAGGGTTTCGCGTATTTTTCGTGCATTCGGGTTGAGCAACAGCGAACCGATGCCGATTTTGAAACCTAATTTCGTCAACACGCGCGCTTCTTCCGCGCTGCCGGAGAAGGCGTGAACGATGCCGCCTTGGGTAAAGCCTGTCTGCTTGACGGCGGCGGCGATGTCGGCGGTGGCTTTGAGATTATGGATAATCACGCGGCGATACAGGGTTTGTGCGATGGCAAGTTGGCGGCTGAAGACTTGGATTTGCCGCTCGCGCTGCGGCGGCGTTTGGGTTTTGTCGTAAAAATCCAAGCCGATTTCGCCGACCCATGCCGTCGGACGCGCTTGCAATGCTTGTTCCAAATGCTGGAAATCCGGTTCGGAAACGTCGTCTGAAAACCAAGGATGGATGCCGAGCGCGATATGGATGTTGTCCCAAAGCGGGTTTTCAGACGACCTTTGCACCAAATCCGCCACGTCCTGCCAATCCTGCAGCCGGGTCGCGGGAACGATAAACCGCCCTACCCCTGCCTCCCGCGCGGCGGTCAGGATGTGCGTCAGGTTTTCGCGCAGGGCGGGATCGGCAAGGTGGCAATGGGTGTCGGTGAGGTTCATCGATTTCACACTAATTTTAGTCTTACCAATTCTTTGTGAACATCTTCCACCCCCCAGCCTTGCGATACGGCGAGGGTCATGAGCGCGGTGGCGGTTTCGAGGTTGCATTTGCCGCCGTTAATAATGCCCGAATTGCGGAACGCGTTGCCTTGCGCGTAAACGGCGGCGGTTCTGCCTTGTCGGACTTGGCTGATGTTGAGCAGCAGTTTTCCTTGCTGCGTAAAGTCTCGGACGGCGCGGATGAAGCTTTCGTCTGCGGGGGTGTTGCCGTGTCCGTAGCTTTGCAGGATAAGAGCGTGGGCGGGAAGCTGTGCGAGTCCGTCCGCAAGTTCTTGGACGGCAAAGCCGGGGATAAGCGTGCGGACGGCGATTTTTGCCTGCGGGTCGGGATAGCGGATTTTGAGGTCGTCTGAAACATCCGCCGTATCTTGGGACGGAATGCGAATATGGTTCCAACCTTGGGTTTCGTCCCATTCGGCGATGGCGCCGAAATGCGGATTGTCGAAGCCTGCGGCGGTTTCGGTGCTGACTTTGCTGCTGCCGACGGCGGGATAAAGTTTGCCGTCAAAGGCGATAACGGTTTGTTTGAGCTTGAGGCTGAAGGCGGCGACGGCGGTGGAGAGGTTGCGCGGGGCATCGCTGTTTTCGGCGGCGTAAGGCCATTGGGAGCCGGTCAGGACGATGGGTTTGCCCAAACCTTGCAGGGCGAGCGCGAGGAGGTTGGCGGTGTACGCCATGCTGTCCGTGCCGTGCAGTATCAGGATGCCGTCGCAGGAAGGCAGTTTGGCGGCGATGATGTCCAGCCAGTCGCGCCAGTGTTGCAGGGTGACGGAGGAGGAATCAATCAACGGATTGCAGACGTGCCACTCGAAGTCGAGGTCGTCTGAAAAGGGGGAAAGTGCTTGGCTGACAAGCGCGGTATCGGGGCGCAGGCCTTCGCTGCTTTGGGTCATGCCTATGGTGCCGCCTGTATAGAGGACGAAGATTTTTTGTTTCATGGACATCATCGGGTCGTCTGAAAATAATGATGCGGCTTATTTAACTATATTTCGGACAGGCTGGCAATTTGGCGGCGCAGACGGTTTTCAGACGACCTTGAAATGAAAAAGCACCCCGAGGCTGCCGATATTTGATTTTCCAAGTGGATTTTTACTCACGAAGCGGGAGGTTCAAGGCGGACGCCGCAACAAGCTTGGACAATTTGTGAGGATTGCCAACGCAGAAGATACCGCTTTGGGGATAAAAAACACGGAAACTATTGAATATCGGCAACCTTGTCAGGGAGCTTGATTTTATTGTTCGCTTTGCGCGGCTTTTTTGGCTGCCTTGGCGGCTTTGCGCTGCGCCCGCTTTTCGCTCAATTTGGTACGGTAGAACTGGAGGCGCTGGCGTTTTTTCCACCAAAACCAAGCCAACACCACTGCCAATATACCCAAAACAGTAAAGATGCCGGATTGCAGGCTGTGCATTTTTGCCATCAGCCAATCGATGTTGTGTGCGCCGTATTCGCCCAAATAAATCCAAACCGGCACGGAAACCAACGCGGCAAGCCCATCCATCAGGATGAAGCGGGTATAGGAAACTTTGCGGCTGATGCCCGCGGTTACGAAAACGGCGGTTCGCAGGCCGGGCAGGAAGCGGGCGACAAACAATACCCAGTTGCCGTATTTGTCGAATTTCTCCTGCACCTGCGCGTAACGCTTCGGCGTCATCACGCGGGCGATGGGTTTAAACTTGAGGATTTTCTGCCCCCACAAGCGTCCGGCGACAAACATAAATCCGTCGCCCGCCAACACGCCGAGCATACCGACGACAACCATCCAGTGAGACCTGGTATAACCCAAGCCGGAAATCACGCCGCCTGTCACCAGCGTCAAATCTTCGGGAATCGGCACGCCAAAGCCGCAAATGACCAAAACGAAAAACACGGCTGCGTAGCCGTATTGGACAAAAAAGTCTTCTAAAAAGGCAAACATGGCGTATCCATCGGTTGTAATGTGGAGGGGAAATTCATTTGAACTGAATGTTGTATTTTACCAAAGATAGGGTCGTCTGAAAGAAATAACAAGGCAGGTTATGAAAATAGGC
The DNA here is from genome assembly GCA_916720585.1 of uncultured Neisseria sp. Classification (GTDB taxonomy): domain Bacteria; phylum Pseudomonadota; class Gammaproteobacteria; order Burkholderiales; family Neisseriaceae; genus Neisseria. The sequence continues at coordinate 1,811 of CAKARM010000187.1, read as the reverse complement.
GTGAACATTATGGATTAATGTGTTTCAGACGACCTTGAATCCTAAAAAACACAGTGGATTAACCTTAAACCGGCATGGCGTTCCCCTCCTTGCCCTGGTTCAAAATCAATCCACTGTACCGCCGTTCCCGCTTGCACGGAAATGACGGCAGTTTCAAGGTTTGTTAAAAACCCGATTTATTGTCCGACAGCATTACTGCTTGCCGGTAATAGCTGCTGCGATGCGTTCCGCACCTTTTTTCGCCCAGTCCGCCTGACGCGCTTCGACCATGACGCGCACGACCGGCTCGGTACCCGATGCGCGCAATACGACGCGGCCTTTGCCTTCGAGTTCTTTTTCCACTTCAGCCAACACGTCTTTCGAGGCTTCCTGCCATTTCTGACCTTTTTGGATGCGCACGTTGATCATGGTTTGCGGATACGGCTGCCAATCGGCGCAAACGGTGGCAAGGTCTTGGTTCAGGATTTGCAGCGCCGCCAAAACTTGCAGCGCGGAGATGATGCCGTCGCCGGTGTTGTGTTTGTCCATGCACAAAATATGGCCGCTGGCCTCGCCGCCGATGAGCCAGCCGCGTTGGTTCAGTTGTTCCAACACATAGCGGTCGCCGACTTTGGCGCGGCAGAAATCGACGCCCTGCTCTTTCAGGGCAATTTCCATCGCCATATTGGTCATGACCGTACCGACCACGCCGCCGATGTTGATGCCTTCGCGCGCACGGGCTTTGGCGATGACGTAAATCAGGCTGTCGCCGTCGTACACTTTGCCGTTGCGGTCGACCATCATCAGGCGGTCGCCGTCGCCGTCCAAAGCGATGCCGTAGTCGGCTTCGTTTTGCAATACGGCGGCCTGCAAGGCTTTAGGATGGGTCGCGCCGCATTTTTCGTTGATGTTGTAGCCGTTCGGTTCGTCGCCGATACTGACGACTTGCGCGCCGAGTTCGTGGAACACTTTGGGCGCAACGTCATAGCCTGCGCCATGCGCGGTATCGACCACCAATTTCAGGCCGCGCAAATCCAAATGGCTGGGGAAGGTGGATTTGCAAAATTCGATATAGCGGTCGTCCGCGCCGTTGATACGGCGGGCGCGTCCGAGGCGGGCGGACGGCTGGGTTTTCATTTCCTCATCAATTTTGGCTTCGATTTCCAACTCGATTTCATCGCTCAGCTTCACGCCGCCTTCGGCAAAGAATTTGATGCCGTTGTCGGAATACACATTGTGCGATGCGGAAATCATCACACCAGCGGACAAACGCAGCGCGCGGGTCAGATAAGCCACGCCCGGCGTAGGCAGCGGGCCGGTTTGGATGACGTTAACACCTGCGGCGGTAAAACCTGCCACCAGCGCGGCTTCAAGCATGTAGCCGGAAATACGCGTGTCTTTGCCGATAAGGACGGTCGGCTTCTGCCCGCCGTCATGCTGCACCAACACCTGCCCCGCCGCATAACCGAGTTTCAATACGAAATCGGGGGTAATCGGGAATTGACCGACTTCGCCGCGCACGCCGTCCGTGCCGAAATATTTTTTTGCCATGAGTTTGCTCCGTGAGGATGTTTTAGAATGGGGTTACCCGTAAATGTCATAACGGGCAGTATAGGGGGATTTTATGCAAAACTGTTGGGATTTATGTTTAGCGTAATTAGATTGAGCCTGAGCGGTATAGTTTCTTATCTTATCAAAACCCGAAACAAGTTAACCGGATTAAACAAACGGGTCGTCTGAAACCGCCAAACTTGTTTTCAGACGACCTCTTTATCACTATAGTGGATTAACTTTAAACCAGTACGGCGTTGCCTCGCCTTGGCTCAAAGAGA
>CAKARM010000186.1:0-4769 GCA_916720585.1 uncultured Neisseria sp. | reverse complement strand
GATGAAAAAGGTCGTCTGAAAATTTTCAGACGACCTTTGTTTTGGGAAAAACGGTTTAGCGGGTTACGTTGTGCCAGTCGCTTTCGAAATAGCTGACGAGGATTTGGTTGTTCAGATAGTTCGGCTCGACCTTGCGCCTTGCCATGTCGGGTGGGAAGCGGAACATTTCGGCGGCGGTTTGGGCGTTTAGATAACGTGTGGGAACGTCGAATTTCTGCGGGACGGGGAATTGCTTATCGAAGCCTGCCAATACAAATCCCCATTCGCCGAAGGAAGGGACGTAAACGTGATAAGGCGCGGTGGAAAGGCCGGCGGCTTCGAGGGTGGCGACGACCGACCAGTAGGCGTTGGGGGCGAAGTAGGGTGAGGTGGATTGGACGACGATTTTGCCCTGCGGCTGAAGATGGCGGGCGACGAGGCGGTACATGGGGACGGAGTAGAGTTTGCCCAGTGAGAAATTGGACGGGTCGGGCAGGTCGATGATGATGACATCGAATTTTTCAGACGACCCCTCCAGCCATTTGGCGGCATCGTCGTTGACGACGTGCATTTTGGGATGGGATAGCGAGCCTTGGTTCAGCGCGCTTAAGGCGGCGGAGGTTTTAAAGGTGGCGGTCATGTCGGGGTCTAAATCGACCAGGGTAACGTGTTTGACCTGCGGGTATTTCAAGACTTCGCGCGCTGCCAGCCCGTCACCGCCGCCGAGGATGAGGACGCGGGAGGCGTCGGAAACCATCTGCATGGCGGGCAGGACGAGGGCTTCGTGGTAACGGGCTTCGTCGCGCGAGGAGAATTGCAGGTTGCCGTTGATGTAGAGGCGGGTGTCGTCTTTCCAGCGGGTAACGACGAGCCGCTGGTAGGGCGAGTGGCTTTGATAGACGACGGGGTCGCCGAAATAGCTTTGTTCGGCTTTGAAGGAGATGCGGTCGGCGTAGGCGAAGGTGACGGCGAGGACGGACAAGACAATCAGCGCGCGTAGGCGGATGGCGCGGTAGCGGGGCAGTTCGGCTTTGAAGACGCGTGCGGTCAGGTAGGCGACGGCAGCGTTGAGGATGCCGAACAAGAGGGCGGAACGCGCCATGCCGAGTTTGGGGGCGAGGAGAAGCGGGAAGAGCAAGGAAACGGCGAGTGCGCCCAAATAGTCGAAGGTCAGGACTTTGGCAACGAGTTCTTTAAACTCCGCGCCTTTGCGGTTTAACACGCGCATGACCAACGGGATTTCCATGCCGACGACCGCGCCGACAATCAGCACGAAGGCGTAGAGCAGGGTGCGGAACGGGGCGGCGGAAAGCCCGAAGGCGACGAATAATGCCAGCGCGGAAATGCCGCCGATGATGCCGACCAGAAGTTCGATTTCGATAAAGCGGTGCAACACGTCTTCGTCTTTGATGTAGCGGGTCAGGTGCGCGCCGATGCCCATCGAGAAAAGATAAAGCCCGATGACGGAGGAAAACTGCAAAATGCTGTCGCCCAAAAGATAGCTCGCCAGCGCGGCGATGATGAGTTCGTAGGCGAGGCCGCAACTGGCGACGATGAAGACGGAGATGATGAGGGTGCGGTTGGCGGTCATGGTGAGGGCATTGTGTAGGGGTCGTCTGAAATCTGAAAAATGGATGATTCGACAATGGAAAGGCTTGATGTGTAAAACGGTATGTTTTGAACCGAAATGCGTATCCTGCCGCGCTGCCTTGGGTATTGAATGTATGGTTTTTCGAGTAAAAAACCGTTTTTTAGGGAAGGGCCGGTTTGCGGTGCGTCCCCTTTAATTTCAGATGGCTTAGAGTTGTGGCATAATCCATTATATCAAAATACCGAGGAAGCCCTATCGTGAGTATTTCCCTGCCCCAATACCTGCTTTACCTGCAATATATGCTTGCGGGGGTGGCGATGACTGCCGTTTTCGGCGCGGTGTATCTGCGGATTACGCCTGCGGAAGAATTGCGGCTGATTAAAAACGGCAATCTTGCCTGCGCCTTGTCGTTTGGCGGCGCGCTGGTTGGATTTTGTTTGACGCTCGCATCCAGCATTGCCCATAGCGTCAGTTTCGTTGATTTTATCCTGTGGGGCCTTGCGGCGGCGGTGATTCAGATTTTGGTGTATTTTGCCGCCACGATGATGATTAAAGGCGCAACGGAGGAACTCATCGGCAACAACGTCGCCGTCGGCGCGCTGTTTGGCGCGGTGTCCGTATCCATCGGCATCTTGAATGCGGCTTGTCTGACCTGATGTTTCTGTTTTCTTGGGTTCGGACAGTTGAGTGTTTCCATAAATATAGTGGATTAAATTTAAATCAGTACGGCGTTGCCTCGCCTTGCCGTACTGATTTAAATTTAATCCACTATACTAAAAATTTCAGACGACCTGCTTGTCTGCAAGGTCGTCTGAAAAGGTAAACGCACCGTCAGTGCATCAGAATGTATACCGTACTTTTACACCAGCTTCATGGGTGTAGTTTTTAGGTTCGGTGGAACCATATATGCCGTCTGGCAGATAGACGAGGGCCGTATCCGATTTCTTGACTTTCCAGCCGCGATAAAACGGAACGACGCTTATTTTAGATTCGTTGGCGAATTTTTTAGATACGGGTACTTCGACTTCGATGCCGTGTCCGCTCGACTGTTTCATTTCAATGTCCTGATGGGCGCGATAAGAATGCTGACGGCCTCTCAGGGAATGGTTGTAGGCGATATTGGGTGAAACTTCGAAACCGGCAGGAAGCGCAATGTTTACACCGGCATTGATTTGCGCATAAGTGGTCCGGTTTTTGCGGTCGTAATTGTTTGCTACGACGCGGGAACCCAAATCTTTCAAAACGCGGTGACCCACGCCCGCTCCGGCTGTCAGGCTGACACGGTCGTTAATCGGGTGCGTATATTCATATAAGGCGCGGACATCATAGACGCGGCGCGGAGAGCCGTTGAACGTGGCAGTGCCGTATTCCGTTACATTGCCTCTTCCGTCCTGATACCTTCCTGTGTAATCCGACTTGCCTCGGGAGTAGCGTCCTTCTAATTTTGCCGCATGGCGGTCGTTAAAGCGATATTTGACGCCGCCTGTCAGAGACCACAGGTTTCCCTTTTGACGCATAAGGCGCTCGCCGTCTTTATATTCCCGATAATTCTCTTTGTAATATTCCGTACCCACGGTAAACTCGACAGGACGGGCAGCCTGTGTGCAGACGGCGGCAGACAATGTCAAAACGGCAAAGCAGAAGCGGGTGGTTTTTTGCATGTATATTCCTTTTCTTTGTTAGAATCAATATGATAAGTTAGAGAAATTGCACTAACCATTCTATAATGACCCAACAAAACCCAACAATTACCGCTTGGCAGATATATCAACCGCTCAGATTTTTCATCCGACGATTTTTCCGATGGTCATTTTCCGATTAGCGGCGAAAATCCCCGAAATAGCGCAAACCTGACCGTGTACACAAAGTACAGGCGGCAAGCAGTCCGACGCTATGCCGATATTCTTAGGAATGCCGGTGTTTAACCTGATTTTATAATCGGTTGAAGAAAACATACGTTTTCTGCCCTTATGTCATGTCTACAACCGATAAGTTACCCATTCTTCAAAATAAGGAACCGCAATGTTCAACTTTATCAAGAAACAGTTTATCGACGTCATCCAATGGCCGAATCCCGACGACAGCCTGCTGATGTGGCGTTTCCCGATTGCCGACGAGGAAATCCAAAACGGCGCGAGCCTGACCGTGCGCGAGGCGCAGATGGCGATGTTTGTCGACGAAGGCGTAACCGCCGACGTGTTCGGACCGGGTCGTTACACGCTCAACACGCAAACGCTGCCGCTGCTGACCAACCTGAAAAACTGGGACAAACTCTTTGAATCCCCGTTTAAATCCGATGTTTACTTTTTCAATACCAAACAACAGCTTGCGCGGAAATGGGGGACGTCGCAACCCGTTACCGTACGTGATGCCGAGTTCGGCGCGGTGCAGTTGCGCTCGTTCGGCATGTACGCCTACCGCATCAGCGATCCGGCAAAATTCTTCAAAGAAGTCAGCGGCGTAGCGGCAGAATACAGCGGCGTCGAGTTGGAAAACCAGTTGCGCAATATCGCCGTCACCCAACTCGCGGCGGCGTTCGGCAGCTCCGGCATTCCGTTTTTGGACATGGCGGCAAACCAAGTTTTGCTGTCGCAAAAAATCGGTGAACTGCTCGGCGCGGAATTTGCCAAACTCGGCTTGACGCTGGAAAACTTTACCGTCGAAAGCATTACCCTGCCTGCCGCCATCCAAGAAGCGTTAGATAAGAAAATTTCCATGGGCGTCATCGGCGACTTGGGACGCTACACACAATACCAAACCGCCGAATCCATCCCGCTCGCCGCGCAAAACGAAGGCGGACTTGCAGGAATCGGCGCAGGCTTGGGCGTGGGCGCAGGCGTCGGTCAGGCAATGGCTGGCGCGATGGCAGGCATGATGCAGCCCGCAGCACAACCCGCGCAAAACGTTCAGACGACCTCCGAAGACTCGCAGGCAAAATTGGTGAAACTCAAATCCCTGTTGGACGGTGGTTTGATTTCCCAAGAAGATTACGATAAAGCCAAAGCGGAAGTGTTGAAACAGTTGATCGGCTGAGGAAAGAGGTCGTCTGAAAACACTGGGTCACTCCAAAATATTGGATACTCATAAAAGCCTGCTTTGGTGGATTAAATAAAAAGCTGGGTTCTGTATGTGACAGGACTCAGCTTTTTTATAGTGGATTAACTTTAAACCAGTACGGCGTTGCCTCGCCTTAGCTCAA
>CAKARM010000185.1:0-4771 GCA_916720585.1 uncultured Neisseria sp. | reverse complement strand
GAACCAAACCGAGCTGGATTCCTACCTGATTGAAATCACCGCCGCGATTTTGGGCTACAAAGACGAAAACGGCGAACCTTTGGTCGAAAAAATCCTCGATACCGCCGGACAAAAAGGCACAGGCAAATGGACCGGCATCAACGCCCTCGATTTGGGCATCCCGCTGACGCTGATTTCCGAAGCCGTATTCGCCCGCTGTGTGTCCGCGTTCAAAGACCAACGCGTTCAAACCGGCCGCTTGTTCGGCAAAACCGTTACCCCCGTTGACGGCGACAAAGCCGCATGGGTCGAAGCCCTGCGCCAAGCCCTGTTGGCATCCAAAATCATCTCCTACGCACAAGGCTTCATGCTCATCCGCGAAGCCAGCGAAAACAACGATTGGGCATTGAACTACGGCAACACCGCCCTTCTGTGGCGCGAAGGCTGCATCATCCGCAGCGCGTTCTTGGGCAACATCCGCGACGCATACGAAGCCAATCCCGATTTGGTGTTCTTGGGTTCCGACCCCTATTTCAAAGGCGTATTGGAAAACTGCCTGCCCGCATGGCGCAAAGTCGTCGCCAAAGCCATTGAATGCGGCATCCCCATGCCCTGTATGGCTTCCGCGATTACCTTCCTCGACGGCTACACCACCGAACGCTTGCCCGCCAACCTGCTGCAAGCCCAACGCGACTACTTCGGCGCGCACACCTACGAGCGCACCGACAAACCGCACGGCGAGTTTTTCCACACCAACTGGACAGGCAAAGGCGGCGATACCGCATCGACCACTTACGATATTTGATTTGTCTGAATCAGCGAAAAGGTCGTCTGAAAACCATAAGTTTTGGGTTTTCAGACGACCTTTTGATTTGAATCTTTCAATTTGAGGCACGCTTGTTATGGAAATCTCAACGACAAATTTCGATTTTAAAAACGGATGTTTGCAGGAACAGAAGGGCGGTTAAAACGCCTATAAAATCCACTGTTTTCGCACAACTTATCCACATTTTAATCCCAGTTTATCCCGTTGAATAAAAGCATGATTCATTATAGTGGATTAACTTTAAACCGGTACGGCGTTGCCTCGCCTTGCTCTGATTTAAAGTTAATCCACTATAAACGCTATCCCTATACAAAAAGGTCGTCTGAAAATCTTGGAACTGATTTTTCAGACGACCTTTGATGTCTTAGCGGTATAAAAAGAAAAATGATTTCAAGAGATTAATTTTTCCGCGCAGTGACAAATTCCGCCAGTAGCCGCAGATGCAGGGCTTTTGCGCCGAAGGGTTCGAGCAGGGCGGCGGCTTCGGCGGTCAGGGTTTCGGCGTAGGCGCGGGCGGCTTGCAGGCCCATCAGTTTGACGTAGGTCGGTTTGTCGTTGTCGCTGTCTTTGCCGGCGGTTTTGCCTAGGGTGGCGGTGTCGGCTTCGCAGTCCAACACGTCGTCGATAACTTGGAACGCCAAGCCGAGTTTGGCGGCGTACTTGTCTAAGGTGCGGACGTCGTCTGAATCCAAATCGGGGCAGGCAAGTGCGCCCAATACGACGGCGACGCGGATGAGGGCGCCGGTTTTGAGGCTGTGCATTTGTTCCAACTGCGCCTGGTTCATGGCTTTGCCGACGTTGGCAAGGTCGATGGCTTGTCCGCCCGCCATGCCGAGGCTGCCGGATGCTTTGGCGAGCGTGGACAACATGGCGATTTGGCGTTCGGCGGGCAGTCCGGTCGGACGGCTCAATACGTCGAAGGCTTGGGTTTGCAGGGCGTCGCCGACCAAAAGGGCGGTGGCTTCGTCGTATTTCACATGGCAGGTCGGTTTGCCGCGCCGCAGGCTGTCGTTGTCCATTGCGGGCATGTCGTCATGAACCAAGGAATAGACGTGCACCATTTCGATTGCCGCCATGGCTTGTTCGACGGCGTTTTGGTCGGCATCGCCCAATTCGGACGCGGCAAGCACCAAGAGCGGGCGCAGCCGTTTGCCGCCGCCGAGGGTAACGTAACGCATGGCTTCGTGCAGCGTGTGCGGCACTTGGTTTTCAGACGGCAGGAAACGCTCCAGCAGCAATTCGGTCTGCGCTTGGGCTTTTTGCTGCCATGCTTTCAATTCATTCGCCGGGTTCAAGGTTCAGCTCCTTCAGTTCGCCCGCGTCCAATACTTGCAGCTTTTGTTCGACTTCCGCCAACTTGGTTTGGCAGTATCTGACCAGCTCGTTGCCTTCCTGATAGGCTGCCAGAGCGTCTTCCAGCGGCATTTCGCTGCTTTGCATCGACTGGGTCAGGGTTTCGAGGCGGGCGAGGGCTTCTTCAAAGGATTTGGGGGCTTTTTTCATGATGATGCGGGCAAAAAATCAAAGCGGTATTGTAGCATTTTATGGGCTGCTTCTTGGGCGGGAACGGAAAAAGGTCGTCTGAAAACCTGATTTCCAAGTTTTCAGACGACCTTTTGAGCTGATGATACGGTAAAAATCATTCTTTCAGAGCGGCGGCACCAAACGTACCGTTTTTAGATTCCAGAAGATGATCGAATCGGCCGGTAAGCTCTTCTGCTTGGGGGCCGAGGAACATACCCGACATGATTTTTTGTTCTTTCTCATCCACATGGAAGAAGCGGTTGCCGACGATTTGACCTTCCAGATTCACTTCATCAAATTCACCGTTCTCGGAATAAACCGCACCGGAGAGGGATTTGCGACCGAAGTCCACCATAAAGATGGAGTTGCCGAACGTATTGGCTTGTCCGACATCGCTGTAAAGCGCATAACCGCGGTAAAAAGCCTGACCCTCTTGAGGCATCGCTGCTTCCGGAGTAATAACGCCTTGGTAGAACATATACGATGTATGGATGTCAGTATCTCCATTTTTCAAGCCATAAAAACCGTAGCGGCCGTATTTCAGATGAGTGGTGGCAACCAGGACAGATTTTTCGTTCACATTACCGAATACTTCAGCCCTTTGAGGCTCAGTTTCAGGCAACAGCGGGATTTTTTGTCCGTCCACCTCAAGAATATTGATGTCGCCGATATGGGAAATATCGTCGCCTTCCATTCCTGATTGGGAAATTTTGCTGTAATAGCCGTCGATTTGTTGGGTTGCAGCAGCTTCAGCGGCTTTGCGCTCAGCTTCCGCTTTAGCTTTTTCAGCTTCTTCGGCGGCTTTACGTTCGGCTTTCGCCTTAGCTTTTTCAGCTTCCTCAGCCGCTTTACGTTCAGCCTCGACTTTGGCCTTTTCAGCCTCTTCAGCGGCTTTTCGTTCTGCTTCTGCTTTGGCTTTTTCGGCTTCTTCAGCCGCTTTTCGTTCTGCTTCCGCTTTAGCTTTCTCAGCTTCTTCGGCAGCCTTACGTTCGGCTTCCGCCTTAGCTTTTTCAGCTTCCTCAGCCGCTTTACGTTCAGCCTCGGCTTTGGCTTTTTCGGCTTCCTCAGCCGCTTTGCGTTCTGCTTCTACTCTAGCTTTTTCAGCCTCTTCAGCGGCTTTACGTTCAGCCTCGGCTTTGGCTTTTTCGGCTTCCTCAGCCGCTTTACGTTCTGCTTCTACTTTAGCTTTTTCAGCTTCTTCGGCAGCTTTGCGTTCAGCTTCAGCTTTAGCTTTTTCAGCTTCCTCAGCCGCTTTACGTTCTGCCTCAGCTTTGGCTTTTTCAGCTTCTTCAGCGGCTTTGCGTTCTGCTTCTACTCTAGCTTTTTCGGCTTCTTCAGCAGCCTTACGTTCTGCTTGGGCTTTAGCTTTTTCGGCTTCTTCAGCGGCTTTACGTTCTGTTTCTACTCTGGCTTTTTCAGCTTCTTCAGCAGCCTTGCGTTCGGCTTCCGCTTTAGCTTTTTCAGCTTCTTCAGCCGATTTACGCTCAGCTTCTACTTTAGCTTTCTGAGCCTCTTCAGTGGCTTTGCGTTCCGCTTCTGCCTTAGCTTTTTCAGCTTCTTCAGCGGCTTTTCGTTCTGTTTCTACTCTAGCTTTTTCAGCTTCTTCAGCAGCCTTACGTTCTGCTTCTGCTTTAGCTTTCTCGGCTTCTTCGGCAGATTTGCGCTTAGCTTCCGCTTTGGCTTTCTCGGCTTCTTCAGTAGCCTTACGTTCCGCTTCGACTTTGGCTTTCTGAGCTTCTTCAGCGGCTTTGGCTTTTTCAGCCTCTTCAGCCGCTTTTCGTTCTGCCTCACGTCCCGCTTGGCATTCGGCGTTGCATTCTATTTTGGGTTGGTTGGTATCGCTTGAGGCGGTTGACGGCGAACCGCCTCCTCCACCGCCTCCGCAGGCGGCAAGTAAGGATAGGGCAAGGTAAGACAGGATATGTGGATAGTTTTTCATCGTAATGTACTTTTATATTTAAAATAGTTATGTGATATTCATTTTATGGGCTTTTTTATAACATGTCATTCATTTATTTGACGAACGGTACTTTTTGTTTATAAATAGTTTATTTTATTTGAATTTTTATGTTGCGAAATGGGTAAATTTTTAGATAGGCGGTTTTTTTGGTGGTCAAACGGTTGTGATTTGCTTGTGTTATAATCCGCGTTTCATACAGGTCGGACAGACAGTCGCCGCGTATCGCGTAAGGCATACGGGGAGGAAAGTCCGGGCTCCACAGAGCAGAATGCCGGCTAACGGCCGGGCGCGGAAACGCGACGGAAAGTGGAACAGAAAGCAATACCGCCGACGGCCGCCTTCGGGCGGCACGGGTAAGGGTGAAAAGGTGCGGTAAGAGCGCACCGTGCACTTGGTAACAAGGCGCAGCAGGCTAAACCCCATCCGGAGCAAGACCAAACAGAACGCATTGACGCTGCTCGCCGAGCGTTCGGGTAGGTTGC
>CAKARM010000184.1:0-4810 GCA_916720585.1 uncultured Neisseria sp. | reverse complement strand
GTAATACCATAGGAGCGGATAGGCGAGGCTGGCGAGGGTCAGTAGGAGTTTTCCCAGTGTTTTCATAATGGTGTTCGGTTTCAGACGACTTTTGGGTTTTAGGGGGAGGAAGGTCGTCTGAAAGTTGTTTGGAAAAATAGTAGGGTCAGTTCAGCATGGCAATGGCGGCGGACAGAAAAAACGGTGCGACAAGGGTCAGGATAAAGCCGCTGACGACGGCGTATTTGATGTATTCGGCGCGGCAGTTTTCTTTGACAAAGGGCAGGGCGGAGTCCATTGCCGCTGCGCCGGAAATGCCGATTGCCGCCATAGGCTGCTTTCGTCCGTAGAAATACAGGAAGACGATGCTGATCATTTCGCGGAAAAAATCGGTCATAAACGCTGCCGCACCCATTTCGGGCGATACCGCTTTTCCAACCATAGGACCCGAAAGGGAGAACCAGCCGAAACCGCCCGACAATACTAGGCTTTGGGCAAACGAATAGGGCGAACATAGCGAAAAAACGAAACACGCGGCGGAGGTTGCAGCAACGGTCAGAAGCGGCAGCAGGAAAATCCTACGTCCGAATCCGCCAAGCTGGAAATCAACCAAGTCCATGCCAACCATGAAAATCAGCAGATAGAGGATATGGGTGCTGTCGATGGGCAGATTGCCAATCTGTCGCCCGAAAAAGGCAAATGCTGCCACACCCAAACCGAAAAAAGCAAAGGCTTTGAAACAGCCGTAAAAGGGTTTGATAAAGCTGCCCGACGGCGTGGAAGCAGTCGAGGCTTCGGGTTTGCGATAAAGCGCAATCAAGGTAAACGCGCTGATAATCAGTGCGAACAGCAGGGCATATTTGACGATGTCCGCGCCCAGATTCGGGTCGGTAAAGACGCTGCCAAACTCATAGCCCATGAAAAAGAGCAGAAGCAGGACAATAAAGGACAAGGGTTTGAGTAGGACTTGTCGAAGGGGTGGTGCAAGAAATTTACCAGATAGGAAACCAGTAGATAACAATGCAAGAATAATAAAGATCGATGATAAAGATGATTCCATATTTATAACTCTCCAGTTGAAAATTATTGATTTGATATTAAATATTTTGTTTCGTAAGAGAGAAGTCAATTAATATCATTGTTCTTTGAGCGGGTTTGCAGGTTGCAGTTTGCGGCAGGTTTCGCGTTTGATGTGGTCAATAAGGTCGATGGTGTCTTGGATTATTCGTTTTCTTCCTTATTTTTATTTTTTTCAAAGGCTTCATGTTCCACGAGCAGCTCATAGTATTTTGGATAAAGCTTGGCAATGCGTTTGCGGTTTTTCGGGGTACAGAATTTTTCTACCTCTTTGGGTTCATGAGATTGCGGATAGCGGGAATAAAATTGAGTTTGCTCTTGTTTGGTCATTTTTTTGACCGTTGGGCAGATAGGGGACATTTCTGATTTGCTGTTGACAAATCCAGCCATAGTTGATGCCAGCGAACCGTTGTCTTCAGCCTCATCGTTTGCCTCTTTTTCACAAAAAATTATATCGTGATACATATCAAATGAATCATGAATGACTTGCATACACTCGGCATGTGTCATTTTTTTGATGAGGGAAATTTCAGCGTGAGCAGACAAGGCGGGGAGTAAGAGCAGTAGGGAAATGAATTTTTTCATGGTATTAGTTGTATATTATGGATAAGTGAGAAAGGTTGATGTTGTTATTGATGTTCAGACGACCTTGCCGATTGACAAGGCCGTCTGAAAATATGCCGATTAAAATCAGAATCAGGAATCTTGTGCCTGTACTTTCAAAACCGCCTGAACCACGTCATCCACGGTGCGCACGTTGCGGAAGTCTTCGGCTTGCAGTTTGCGGCCGGTTTCGCGTTTGATGTGGTCGATGAGGTCGATGGCGTCGATGCTGTCGATTTCCAAATCTTCGTAGAGGTTGGTCTCGGGTTTGATGCGCTCGGGTTCGATTTCAAACAGGTTGACCAGTGCATCGGTCAGAAGGGTGCGTACTTCTTGTTCGGTCATATCGCTTCTCCTTTATGCCTGACGGCTTTTGACGAATTCTGCCAGTGTTTTGACGTTGGCGAAGTTTTCGCGCAGGTTGTCGTTTTCGCCGTCGAGCTGGAAGCCGAAGGTTTTTTGCACTGCCAAACCGAGTTCCAGCGCGTCGACGGAATCCAGCCCCAAGCCTTCGTCGCCGAAGAGCGGGTCTTCGCTGCCGATGTCGGCGGCGGTGATGTCTTCCAGCCCCAAGCTGTCGATGATCAATTCTTTGATTTGGTTTTCTAAGTTATTCATGTGGTTTTCCTTGTGAAATAGTCTTGAAGGTATTCGTTTAAACGCCTTGCGGCGATGGGTAGGGGTTTTTCCGCCAGCCATTCTTCGGGCAGGATGTCGTCGCCGACGGTGATTTCATAATGGATTTTGTGCGGCGGTATTTTGTACCAAGGCTGGCCTTTTTTGAAATTGGGCGGCGTCATTTTGATGCACACGGGGGTGATGACCGATGCGCTGCGCAAACCGAGCGATACCGCGCCACGGTGCATTTTAACCTGTCCGTCCCAGCCTGTGCGCGTGCCTTCGGGGAAAATCAGCATACTTTGCCCGCTTTTGAACACGGCGTCGATTTCTTCCAACATTTCCATGCTTTCATCGTTGGGGATGTAGCCGGAAGCGATAATCTGGCTCTTCATGCTGGGGTTGTTCAACAGGTCTTTTTTGACCAGCACGTTCGGGTCGGGGAAGTGGCTGACCATCAAGACGACATCCAGCAGCGAGGGATGGTTGGCGAGGACGAGCTGCCCCGGCCGGCCGAGTTTTTCCAAACCGTTGAAACGGACGCTCAAGACGCCCGACCATTGCAGATAGCCGACGAAAAACCGCCACACGCGGCCTATCATGCGGCGGGCGGCAAGTTGGCGCGGGATGTCGCCTTTGGTGGATTTGAGCGTGTAGGGCAAAAGCGCGATTTTGAACAATACGCCTGCAACGCCGAAGAGGATGAAGCCGAACAGGGTGGCGAAAAAACGGCGGCAGTAGTCTAGGGTTTTCATGGTTTTTTGCACCATGTCCATCGGCGTTTTTCATGTTGCCACTCTGCCGAAAGGTCGTCTGAAAGTAAAAAACGGATCCAGTCGAGCGCGCCCCAGTAATCGGTTGACAGCAGGTCGGACGGGTTTTCAGACGACGTGTCGTCGATATCGAGGCTGAGCGTGTAGCCGTCTCCCTGCGTCAGTACGAGCGAAAGGGCGTAGGCAAACGGGGCGCGTGTGGCGTGGACGGGGTAGTCGTCGGACAAAGGGTCGTCGGCGATTAAGACCAATACGGATGGTGCGCCGTCTTGCAGCAGGGCATAGGCTTCTGCCAAAGTGGTTTCGAAATTGTCACTGCCGGCGGCGAGGGCGGTGTGTTCGCTCATGTCGCCGCGCAACATGGACCATTGTCCGGCGGGGGCGTTGTGGACGGACAGTCCGAAGGAGGTCGGCGAAACGCTGTCGGTTTGCAACAGCCCCAGCCATAATTCGAAACTGCGGTTGATTTCTCCGTCATGCGAGGCGTAAACCAACGGGCTGCCGGGGTATTGTTCCGCCAATTCCCACGAGGCGTCGCAAATCAGGCGCGCGGCTTTGCCCAAACGGCGGCGCTGCAGGGCGGGCAGGAAGGCAAGCGCGGGTTTGTGGTCGGGCAGCCCGGCGGCGTCTAATGCGCCTGAAGCCCATTGCCGCCATTGTTCGGGCGTGGCGATTTTACTGCTTGAAGCGTGCCAAGCGGCGATATTGAAAGAAAAACGGCAAATGTTGGATGACATGATGGTTTTCAAAAGTTTACATTGTGATGTATTTTAACGAAATAGCTTAACACATTCTAGGGTCTGATATAATCGCGATATTCTAACGTATTCTGTTTTCAGACGACCTTTATGACTGTAAATTTAATTTGCCCCATTCATGATGTTGCTTCTTTATTGCCACACAGCGGCCATATGGTGTTGCTTGATTGTGTGACGGAATACAGCCCGAAACACGTTTGCGCCCAAGCCGGCGTGGGGGAAAAGCACATCTTGTTGGTTGACGGGGCATTGCCGGCGACATCGCTGATGGAAATCATGGCGCAGGGCATAGGCGCGTTTGCGGGCATACAGGCTTTGGAAGCGGGTGAGCCGGTGCGGCTTGGCTTTTTGCTGGGAACGCGCAAGCTGGAATTGTTTGCCGACAGCCTGCCCGTCGGAACGCAGATGAAGGTGGTCGCCAATCTGTCGATACAGGACCCGGGCGGCATGGGCGTATTCGATTGCGAACTGCATTGGACAGATGCGCCTGAAGATGCCCGCGCCAAGCTACCCGCGGACGGGCTGGTGGCAAAAGCCTCGTTGAACGTGTACAGTCCGAAAGACGGAAAGGTCGTCTGAAAACAGCCTTCGCTGTTCAGATGATGACCAATAAGCAGACCGCGCCAACCAATAGGAAACATTATGAGCGAAACCATCTTGATTACCGGCTCCAACCGGGGCATAGGCAAAGCCGTCGCACTCGGTTTGGCTGAGGACGGCTTTGATATCGTCGTCCATTGCCGCAGCCGCCGCGATGAAGCCGAAGCCGTAGCGGAAGAAATCCGCGCTTTGGGCAGACAGGCGAGGGTGTTGCAGTTTGACGTGTCCGACCGCGCAGCCTGCCGCGATATTCTGACTGCCGACATCGAGGCAAACGGCGCGTATTACGGTGTAGTGTTGAACGCCGGACTGACGCGCGACAATGCCTTCCCCGCGTTTTCAGACGACGATTGGGATTTGGTGCTGCGTACCAATTTGGACGGTTTTTATAATGTGTTGCAC
>CAKARM010000183.1:0-4811 GCA_916720585.1 uncultured Neisseria sp. | reverse complement strand
GCGATCAGTTCGGCAGACTGCCCCACGGCAATCATGGACGGCAAATGCCACAATGCCCACGGCACCCCGATAATCAGCGCCGTAACAAGCGGGGTAAAACGCCGTTGCAGACTTTCCGTGGCGTAGGCGGCATAGCCCAATTCCTCGGCAACTGCCGCGATAAAGAACATGACGAACGCACCGGCAAGCGGCACAAACGATACGGATAAGGCAGGTATGGTTTGTCCTGTTTGGCGTATCGCGACATAAGTCAGCAGATAAAGCAGGGGAAAAATCAGTATTGCCGTCCAAAAATAGGAGAAATGCTTTATCCGCCCGTAATCAAACACACGTCCAAACAGGCTACGCACCGCCGCTATTCCGCCCTCGCGGTAACGCAGCAACGCAGCGGCAACCGTCGGGGTGAGTGCCGCGCCGATGTCGGTCAACGGCAGATTATCAGGCAGAGGACTGTGTTTGAGAAACAAAGACAGCAGCCAAAACGGCGCGCTCAAAGCGTACACCAGCAGAAAGTATTGCCACGGATGCGAATAACCGGCTGTCGGTTTTTCTGAAGAGGGGTTCTGCATGTTATTCCTGTTCGTTCCGTAAATAAGTTGGCAGGGGAGCAGGTACGGCCTGCTACATGATGTACAGTATAAAAATATTGCGCGTTTTTTTCTAATTATTATGAAAAGCAGCCTGCACTTCGATTTTTGAAAGTGCAGGCTGCTTTTGATAGAGAGGCCGTCTGAAAATTATTTCTCAGTCAGCTTTGAGATTACAGGTGATGTGAGGATTTCGTTGGGTTATGACTCAAGCTGCGTTTGCTACCGACTGGATTACGGCATGGTTTGGAATCATTCGGTGACAACAAAAACCGCGTGCGTGCGTGCCGCGCACACCCTACACCTCAATCTTAAGGTTTGCGTCGCACGCAGGTAGGGTGTGTGGCATGGCCACGCACGCACACAGTTGGCAGGGATTCAGGTACGGCTTGTTATTACAAGCTATCGTAAAAAGAATAGATTTTCTCCGCCATAAGTTTACGCCGATCCGATAAAAATTTTGGGTATGAATCACTATTGAAATCCTGATAATTTTTAGGAATGCAATTTTCTGTCAGATTTTTTTGCAAGGCATCAAGGGAAGCCAGTGAAGTATAGTGTTTATTACCCGTTTCTATATCTTCTTTAATTAATTTGAAATATTCGTCAGGAGCTTTATCGGAAAGGCGGATATTACTCTGCTGTTCGGTAAATACATAATTGGCAACTTGATTATATTCGCTTTTTTTATAACCAGCTGCACTCAGGTAAGCTTTGGGAAATAAGTGGTGTTCGTCGCCACGATGTTCCAATAGATGGGAAATTTTAACGCTGTTCGATAAAAACGCACATTCTTGGTTTTTGCATTGCGCGGCAAGATAACATAAATAAGCGTTGTTTGTGCTGCTTGACGAGTCAAGCTGACTGACCAATCCGTGTTCCCAAAATCCTTCATTAAGTTCTGCCAACTCGATTTGTTCTAGACAGGCTTCAATGCCTTTTTCCGAAATTTGGCGGATATCGCGTTCAAAAGCGGTTTCTGCCGAACCGGAATAACGCCCAGTCAATATGGACATGACCAGCCATTTTTTAACCCATTGTTGTATTTGATGCTCACTTATTTTTAGTCCGCTCAAATGGAGATATATGGCATAAGCCATATTCAGGCTGTTTTGTGAATTGAGCAGTTTTTTATGAATAAACCCAGCCGACTTAACCACCATCAAGAAACGTTGGTAATGGGTTTGATTGAAAAATGCCTGTAAACCATCATGCAGCATTTGGTAGCTTTTCTCGGCAATTTCTTCCGTATTTGTCCGCTTTTCAAAATCACGGCCGGAAAGTAGGGCAACCAAATCACTGAATTTCCCACGCTTGAATGCGTAAGTATAAGCTGTCCTTAATACATCGATGTAGTCAGGACGGTAGAGATCGTCTGGTTTGTCGGCAATCCATTTGATAAGTCGATAATTTGAGGATTGGGAAAATTCAACATCATTTGTTTCAATACTATTGAAAAATTCCTTATCGTTCAAAAGGTGGCAGAAATAATCAATCATTTTCCGCAATATATTGCCCCCGTACTTTTGGTCTGCGGCAATCTTGGACATCACAAAATCTGCATTACTGAGAACTACACCTTTTTGATTGATACGGATAAATATCTCGGTTACGGTGTCAATATCCAAATCATCGTTCAATTCGATAATACCGATCAGCCGATTTTTAATTGACTGCAAGGCGTTGATTTTCTCTTCCACTTCGTCTTCATCAACTTGGGGATTGGTTGCCATATAGTTTCGTCTGGCATCGCGAAGAGAGATTGTCCCGTTCAGGATAGGGGAAACATCAGTAATCCATATAGGATTACGTTCAATGGCGGAATTGGCTACTTCAAATACAGGCTGCCTAGCTTCCGCCAAAGGATTATAGGCAATACGAATTTTGGTATGTTTATAGTCCCTATTGAGAATTTCTTGTCCGACAATGGCCGCCGTCAATGCGGTAATCCGCTGCTGCCCGTCTATTAACACCCGCTTCCCTTTGGATAATGTACCGTCTTTTAGGCGGACATCAGGGTTGCGCCAAGTAATAATATATCCGACAGGATAGCCTTTATAGAGTGAATCAAGCAAATCACGCACTTTGCTGTTATTCCAAACAAAAGGACGCTGAATTTCGGGAATAGCAATTTCTCCTGATTTTATCCAAGAGAGTAACGTTTCAACTGGATATTGATTTACCGAATATTTAGCCATTTTCATTTCCTAATATAACTTTCCAAATATGATTACAGGCTGCCTGAAAACCCACTTTCAGGCAGCCTGCACTTTTCTAATTACAGCTTCTCTCTAACCCAGCCTTCTGCCGAATCCAGCATTGCGCCGACTTGGGAAGCATCCGTTCCGCCAGCTTGCGCCAAATCCGGTCTGCCGCCACCTTTGCCGCCGACTTGTTCGGCTGCGAATTTGACCAAATCGCCGGCTTTCACTTTGTTTGTCAGCGGTTTAGATACGCCGGCGCACAGGGAGACTTTGCCGTCGTTTACTGCCGCCAAAAGAATCACGGCGTTGTCGGATTTGCCGGTTAAATCGGTAACGATTTCGCGCAGGGCGGCTGCGTCGGCTTCGATTTGGGCGGCGACGAGTTTGGCTGCGCCCAAGTCTTTTGCGTTGTCCAAAAGTTTGGCGCCTGCGTGGACGGCAAGTTCGGCTTTGGCTTTTGCCAACTCTTTTTCCAAGGCTTTGGCGTTGGCGGCGTTGGCTTGGATTTTGGCGAGTACGTCTTTTTCGGTTTGGGCTTTGACTTCGGCGATGATGTTTTTCATCAGGCTTTCTTGGTTTTGCGCCCATGCCAGCGCGGCAAGGCCGGTGATGGCTTCTACGCGGCGGATGCCTGCGGCGATGCCGCCTTCGCTGATGATTTTGAAGAAGCCGATGTCGCCGGTGCGGGCGACGTGGGTGCCGCCGCACAGTTCGGTGGAGTAGTCGCCCATGGTGATGACGCGGACGAAGTCGCCGTATTTTTCGCCGAAGAGCATCATGGCACCGGATTTTTGCGCGTCTTCAATAGACATGGTTTCCACTTTGACGGGCACGTTGGCGATAATCGCGGCGTTGACGCGGCGTTCGACTTCGGCGATTTCTTCCGCGCTGACGCCTTGCGGGTGGGAGATGTCGAAGCGGGTCAGCTCGGCGTTTTGCAGGCTGCCTTTTTGTTCGACGTGTGTGCCCAAAACATCGCGCAGGGCTTTGTGCATCAGGTGGGTAACACTGTGGTTGCGCATGATGCTGTCGCGGATGTCGTTGTCGATTTCAGCAGATACGGCATCGCCCACTTTCAGACGACCTGATACGACTGCGCCGAATTGTCCGTGTACCGCCGCTTTGATTTTCTGCGTGTCTTCAACGCGGAAGCGGTTTTCGCCTGCGAAGATAAAGCCCACATCGCCGACTTGGCCGCCGCTTTCGGCGTAGAACGGGGTTTGTTCCAAAACGACCACGCCTGCTTCGCCTGCTTGGAGTTCGTCCACGGCTTCGCTGCCTTTGTATAAGGCGATGATTTTGGTGTCTTGGCTGCGTTTTTCGTAACCTGTGAACTCGGTGTCCGCGCCTGTGTAGTCCAGTTGTGCGTTGGCTTTGAAGTTTTGTGCGGCACGGGCGCGGGCGCGTTGGGCTTCCATTTCGCGATTGAAGCCTTCTTCGTCCAAATCGATATTGCGTTCGCGGCAGATGTCGGCGGTTAAATCGTATGGGAAGCCGTAGGTGTCGTAGAGTTTGAAGATGATTTCACCGTCCAATTTGTTGCTGCCTTTGGTCAAGGCGTTTTCCAGCAAAGCCATGCCGGTTTCCAAAGTTTGGGCAAAGCGGCTTTCTTCATTTTTCAGGGCTTCTTCGATTTGGGCTTGTTTCTCTTTCAACTCAGGATATGCGTCGCCCATCGCTTTGACCAAATCGGGCACGAGTTTGTAGAAAAACGCCTGTTTCTGACCGAGTTTATAACCGTGGCGCACGGCGCGGCGGATGATGCGGCGCAGGACATAGCCGCGGCCTTCGTTGGAAGGCATCACGCCGTCGGCAATCAGGAAGGAGCAGGAGCGGATGTGGTCGGCAACGACTTTCAGGCTCGGTTCGTCCATGCTGAACGGCGCACCGGTTTCGCGGGCAACGGCTTTGAGCAGGTCTTGGAACAGGTCGATTTCGTAGTTGCTGTGGACGTGCTGCATCACGGCCGCCATGCGCTCCAAGCCCATGCCGGTATCGACGGACGGTTTGGGCAGCGGGT
>CAKARM010000182.1:0-4815 GCA_916720585.1 uncultured Neisseria sp. | reverse complement strand
AGACGATAAAGCCGTCTTTACAAATCTTTCTGGACGCCCTCCCCTTGACTTGTGGCTAGGAGGGCGATTGTGCTAAATATATGGTCGCTGCTGCGCCTATCAATGACACTAAAAACATCGGCAGGACGAAATATTTAAAAAATCCTCGCCAGCCTTTGCGCTCATAGGTCGTTGCCGCCCATATCCCTAAAAAAAACGCCAATCCCGCATTCATCAATTTACCTTTCCGCCCACATTCGTCAGGGCTTTATCGTTGTATCCGTCATACATCAAATTTTGCGGGCTGGCACCGCCCATTGTCAAGACCTGCGGGGCGTCGGGATTGTATGCGGTCTGCGTCGGTTTTGCCGCTTCTGCCGTCTGCGTTTTGTAGGGGTTGAACGGTAAGCCGTCTTTGACGTAGTTCAGGCAGGTTTGTTTGCCGATGTCTTTAATCTTCGTGCCTTGGTCGGTGTAACAGGTGCAGCGGTTCTCTGCTTTGATACAGGCAGCAGGCCAAGGCATGACTTTAACGGCTTTGTTCATGCCGTCGTATATCGGGGCGGTTTCGGGACGTTCGGCAATACGGGGCTGGTAGTCTTCTTCAGTCAGATGGGGCTTTGGCGGTTCTGACGGCTTTTGCACCTTTGCTGCTGCGTACTGCCCCGATGCGCCGTCGTCCGCCGCGGGAGCGGCTGCCGCCTGCGCTTCGGGGCTTGCCGCTGGCGCGGCAACGTGTGCCTGTGCCGTCTTCGCCCGTTCTTCTTCGCCCGAGAATTTGCCCCAAAATCCAGTAAACGACCAAACGCCATAACCGACGAGGCATAGGGCGAGCGGGAACAGCATTAAAAGTTTGCTTTTTTTCGTCCTGATTTTGGTGTGTACTTCGGCAGACTTATACAGCCCGTACACGCTTTTATCAAGCCTGTACACGCTGACTAGGGCTTCCCTGATGTTTGCCCTGCTTTCAGGGTCTTTTGCGCCGCCTGTCGTCCATTCCATCTTACGACGCAGCCCTAGATTGGTCTTACCTAAATGCGTGTGATGTTCTATCAGTCCGCGCAGATGGACGTCTATAAGGCGGGGATGTTGGGTTATCAGTATGAAATCAAGACCACGGTGTCGGTGTGTTTCGAGTTCGGCGACGTAGTCGGGCACTTTCGAACCGCTAGGTCGCGATCGGAATATGCGTTGGCATTCGTCAACGACGATAATCGCGCCTGGCGGCGCCCACTTCGGCCATGTCTGAATGCTTTCTCCTTCGGGAATATCGAAGTAATTTATTTTGTCGTGGTCTAGGTCTTTGATTCCGTCCACGAATATTGGACGGTCTTTAAAGTCCTTACGTTTGACAAGATTTGAAACCGCATACAATGTTTTTCCCGCACCGGGAACGCCTGTATATAGGTAAAGCATTTTTTATCCCTCGCTTTTGACGATAGTGGACAGTTTCTTAAAGCCCTTTATCGTTGCTATAAAAGTGAATGCGCCAAATATCCAATTCAGCATGACGCCGAAGCCCATGATGTAAACGATTTGCAATGCGTCTTCAGGGAAACCGCCAATATGGTTTTGAACCTGTTGGATAAAATAGGATTGCAACTGGCGAAATCCCGCCACTGTCACGAAAGAAAGCCCTATGGCGGTCAATATTCTGCCCGCCACAGACATTAATACGGCTGTTATCAAACTGCCCCAGTTCATAGCTCCTCCAATGCGCCATAGACGAACCATGCACAGGTAAGAATGGTCATCATGATTAAGACAGGTCTCAATTTAGCGGCAAAGTCGCAAAGCGGCTGATAGCTGAATTCGACTTGCCCAAATGCGCCCAAATCCACACTTTTCGGTTGCGGGCAAACGCCTTCTGTTTGGAAGACGTTTTCAGGTCTAAAATCTAAATCTATTGTGTTTTCAGGCAAGACGATGTCCTCATAGGTCATATCGCCACCCTGCATACATTGCGCAGCATTCGGGTTTTGCTGACAAAAATTCTGCTGCTGATTCTCTTGATTTTGATTTTGCTGCCCTGTCGGATTGTTCGGCTGATTCGGCGTATTCGGACTGTTCGGCGTCGTCGATGCATTCGGACTGTCGGGCGTTGTAGGCGTATTCGGGCTATTTGGTGTTGTCGGTGTGTTCTGTCCTTTATTCGGTGTCGGTATGATTTCGCTGCGTGTCGGTGCGAGCGTGGAATTTGGTTTCAGATCAGGACGCGGAATAATAGACGTTGAAACCGAGCCGTCTGCGTTAAGTGTGAACCGTGTTTGTTGCGGTGTATTGCTGCCTTGCGGTGTGTAGGGTGCTGAATCGGCAGTCATTGGCGTGAATTGATTTGATTCGGTAGACTTCTCGACTGCGTCGCCTATTTTTGCCAACTGATTCATCAATTCGGCATGGTTTGTCTGCTGGTTATTCAACATACGGGCTAGGATGTCTTTAATTTCCTGTTGATTTAAAGTCATATCCTTTAAAACTGTTTCAGGATTTGGTCTTCCTATTTGGTCATATGACACCGATTTATAATCAATCGTTATGGCAACAACGCCTTTAGGAGCTTTTTTTGGCAAATAACCACTAAAACTTCCGACTTCGAAAACTACACCGTTATGTTCTCCGGTACCATCATATTCAGCCCTAGAACGTTTATATTTAGGGGCTTTATCTGTATATTCGCCTAATGACTGTTCAGTAGCTGGACCATTTCTAAAAGTTGTGAATTTAGTAAGCTGCCAAATGGTTTTGCCCTGTTTTGCCTGCTCTCTTGCTCCTTGGGCTTTTTGTTCGGCCTGTTTTGCAGCGGCGGCTCCTTCGGCTGCTTTTTTAGCAGCGGCGGCTTCGACGGCTTTGGAAAAGTCGCCGTTTTTTTCTGCTTGGGCTTGGGCTGTTGCGGCTTGTTGAGCGGCTTGTGCAAGTTGTCCTGATGATGCCCCTTCTCTAATTCCAGTTTTTTCTAAAAACTGATTTACTCCACTGCCAAAACCCGTAATATCAAGTTTTGAAAGACCTTCTATAACTGCACCTACCGCTTCACGAGCTGCACCACCCCAATCACCATATTGTGCGCTTTTATAAGCATTAGCGGCAAAGTCAGAACCAATAGCACCACCAGCCGCCGTCATACCTGCAAGTGTACCCCCTGCAATCGTTTCGATTCTTCCAATATTTACAGTCTGCGTCTGCGTTGTCCTAAACGTTCCTTTTTCGCCATAATTGCCCGTTGCGGTTACGGTCTTCGGTTGTGACCCCTTGATGGTATCGCCCGACTTGGTTACGGTCGGTCTTCCGTTGTTTTGGCTCTGCACGCGCCATACGCCCGTTTTCGGGTCGTAACCTTTTTGTCTCAAAGCTTGCTCGCTTGGAAAGCCCGCCCCCTGATGTTGCGCCGGCGGGGGCAGTCCTACTTCTGCACTTACAGGAGCAGCGAATAAAGCAACAGACAGAGCAAGGCATAAGGCAGTATGCCGATGATGAACATTGCTTCGGGTATCATTCTTCATTACTCTTTTCTCTCGTGGATAATATGAATTTGTAGATTAGATTGACGACAAATACCGTGGCGACGATTGAAACGCACATCAGACCTATCTCTTTTCCCAACTTCTGATATTCCATCGGGTCGCAATCGGGAAAGGTCAGTTTGACTTGCTGTTCGTTATACTGCCATGTAGAGCCGTTAAAAACGGGGTGATGCAGCACCCCGTCTTTGTCTATTGTCGGCACTACATGGGTCATCACTTCGTTTGTCGCCGCTTCGTGTGTGAAATGGCAAACACGGCCGACTTGATAACCCATTGCTATTAACCGCCTTTACGTACTGCTTTAATAATCAGACCAACAACGACCATTGCAGCGGCAACACCGATTACAACCGCGCCAATAGACGAAACGCCTTCTTTCGCGCCTGACAGTTCAGCTTTGGCGGCTGTAATCAACGCGCTGTCTTCTGCCATTGCAGGCAAAGACATGATGGCAACAGAAGCACCGGCGACGGCGTATTGCAATTTTTGTTTCAGGTTCATTTTGTTTTCCTTTACGAAATGTTGATAAAAAGTAGTTTTGGCGGTGTTTCGGGGTCAATTCAGGGGACACCGCCGAACCCCTGAAACTGGTTTATGCTTCGTCCGAATAGTAGATGTTGTCTTTAAATGCACGGGGAAACACTTGCATTGAGACGATTTGCTGCGGTTTGTACTGCTCGTACTTTTCGGGATGTTTGGTGCGGACTTCGCAAAGGCGTGTTTCGGTGTCTGAACGGATAATCAGACCGACATAGTGGGTCTTGCTGAATGTGCCGTCTTGGTTTTTGCGTTCTCGTGTGAACATGCGGTCAAATGCGGCAATAACGAAAATACCTTGTTTGCGTTCGGTTTCTTGAGACATGATGTTTCCTTTCTGCCAACTTAGGGCATATTGATGATGGTTTCTCGGTTATAAAACGCCCATTTCGGGCTTAAAAGGGCTGATAGGACAGCGTTGTAATTGTCCTCTGTAATCTTTTTGGGCTTTCTTTCGTAGAAAAGCTCGGCATGCGCCTGTAAAAGGGGTTCAATGCAGATAACCCACTTTTGCAGCTTCTCACGCCACTGGCGCGAACCTGCGGATACAAACGAAAAATTGCTGTTCGCTATCTTCCACAACTGCTTTTTGTCTATGGTGGTACGAATGAGGCGGTAGCCTTTGTCTTCAGGCAGACGACTATCAATATGTTTGGCGATGTACTTGCCGACGTAGCGTGCAAGTCCTTTGCTGTTGGTTTTGACGGGCAGCAGTTCGGATCGTCCGAATCCGTACTTTTCCATGTTTTCACGGAGGACTTGCCAAAGCTGACGTAGA
>CAKARM010000181.1:0-4825 GCA_916720585.1 uncultured Neisseria sp. | reverse complement strand
GCACATCAGGCAGAGATAGAGTTTTTTCTTCAACTCGCGCAAAGACACGGTAACGAGCTTGCCGCCGACATTATGCGTCCCTTCTCCCAACAGGTTGTAATACTGGGTGTATTCGATCAAATCATCGTAATAACAGGCGATGTCTTCGGCGCGGGCGATGATGTATTCGTTCTGCACGATGTCGTCGAACACGACCGACGGATCATTCACGATATTGCGGATAATGTGAGTGTAACTGCGCGAGTGGATGGTTTCGCTGAAGCTCCACGTTTCAATCCAAGTTTCCAACTCGGGAATCGACACCAAAGGCAGTAAGGCAACGTTCGGACTGCGGCCTTGAATGGAATCGAGCAAGGTTTGGTATTTCAGATTGCTGATGAAAATGTGTTTTTCGTGTTCGGGCAGGTTCGCGTAGTCGATACGGTCGCGCGACACGTCGATTTCTTCCGGCCGCCAGAAAAACGACAGTTGTTTTTCAATCAGTTTTTCAAATACTTCGTATTTCTGCTGGTCATAACGGGCGACATTTACCGGCTGACCGAAAAACATCGGCTCTTTCAGCGCGTCGTTTTTGGTTTTGGAAAAGGTGCTGTATGACATGACTAGGTGTTCGCAGGACATGGCTGTTTTCTCAGGTTGATTTAAATCTAAAAGTAGGATAGGCGACTTCTAGGCTATGCGAAGCAGATAGGTCGTCTGAAAATTTTTATTTTGAGCCTTATTGCAATCGTGGTACAATTTGTCTCAACAAAACGCATGAGCAGGCATGAAACCATTTCAGCGTTTGTCCGGCCTTTTTAGGCTACTAGCCCAAGAGCAGTTATAAAGCGAAGCCTGTACTGACAACCCTTGCTTTTAAGTGAGGGTTGTTTTACTTTGGGCGTTTGATTCTCTTATTGACCAATGTATTATGTAATAACACAAAGAAACCGACCGGTTTTCTCCTTACTTTTGTTCCGTGATTTTCTTTGTAATCCCCATCCCGTATATATGCACTATTAATGTAAATATGTACATCATGTTTTGGAGATTTGGCTCTTTGAAGTGAAAAGTAAATTTCATAATCTACTTTTTTACCGTTTTTATCCGTTACTGATATGGTCAGAAACTTATCATCAGCCGAAGTGAAATAACATTTGTTTCTACTAATTTCACGCATAATTTGCGGCAACATTTTTGAAACCTGATAACGTTCGAAACAAAAAATTCGTGTTTCTTTAGCCGTTATATACTGCAATGCAGGTTCAATATCTGATAACGTTTCTCCCTTACGTTTATTTTCACCTCTTGTAAAACAATGTGTACTAAACTCGATAATACAGCGGTATCGTTTTTCCGCCGTACCATCACTTTTAGCAGGTTGAATATAGTCACAAGAAAACGCAGTTAAATGCGTTAGATCATATTCAATACCTTGATAATCAAATTTAGGAAAGGCTTTCAATTACTTCACCAAAGCCCTTATCAAATCTTACAAGCCCCACCAGCGCAGCCGTCATCCTGAATATCGGTCTGCGTATCGTCCGCGCCGTCGCGGGTGTTATGGTAGTACAGGGTTTTGACGCCGTATTTGTAGGCGGTCAGCATTTGTTTCATGGAAACTTTGCTGCCTTCAAATTTGTTCGGGTCGTAGGCGGTATTGGCGGAAATCGATTGATCGACGAATTTTTGCATTACGCCGACGAGTTTCAGGTAGCCTTCGTTGCCCGGAAGCTGCCACAGGGTTTCGTAGGCGTCTTTCAAGGTTTCAAATTCGGGCACAACCTGTTTCAGGATGCCGTCTTTCGATGCTTTGACCGTTACCAAGCCGCGCGGCGGCTCGATGCCGTTGGTGGCGTTGGCGATTTGCGAACTGGTTTCAGACGGCATGAGTGCGGTCAGGGTGGAGTTGCGCAGACCGTATTTGACGATGTCGGCGCGCAGGCTTTCCCAGTCGCATAACAGTGGTTCACTGCACACGGCATCCAAGTCTTTTTTGTAGGTGTCGATGGGCAATTTGCCTTGCGAATAAACGGTTTGGTTGAACAGCGGGCATGCGCCGTATTCTTTGGCAAGGTTTACCGATGCTTTGAGCAGGTAATACTGCATGGCTTCAAAGGTGCGGTGGGTCAGGCCGAGTGCGGAATCGTCGCTGTAACGGACGCCGTTTTTCGCCAGATAGTAAGCGTAGTTGATGACGCCGATACCGAGCGTGCGGCGGTTCATGGTCGCGGTACGGGCAGCTTCGACCGGATAGTCTTGATAATCCAACAAGGCATCGAGTGCGCGCACGGTCAAATCGGCAAGCCCTTCCAGCTCATCCAAGCTGTTTAATGCGCCCAAGTTGAAGGCGGACAAGGTGCACAGGGCGATTTCGCCGTTCGGGTCGTTGATGTTGTCCAGCGGTTTGGTCGGCAGGGCGATTTCCATGCACAGGTTGGACTGGTGCACGGGCGCGACGCGCGGGTCAAACGGGCTGTGCGTGTTGCAGTGGTCAACGTTTTGGATGTAGATGCGCCCTGTTCCGGCGCGTTCCTGCATCAGCGTGGAGAACAAATCGGTAGCCGACAAGGTACGCTTGCGGATATTCGGGTCTTGCTCGTATTTCGTGTAGAGACGCTCGAATTCGTCTTGATCGGCAAAGAACGCGTCATACAGGCCGGGAACTTCGTTGGGCGAGAACAGCGTGATGTTGCCGCCTTTAATCAGGCGGGTGTACAGCAGGCGGTTGATTTGCACGCCGTAATCAAGCTGGCGGATGCGGTTGTCTTCCACGCCGCGGTTGTTTTTCAACACCAACAGGCTTTCGGCTTCGATGTGCCACAAGGGGTAGAACAAGGTTGCCGCGCCGCCGCGCACGCCGCCTTGCGAGCAGGATTTAACCGCCGCTTGGAACATTTTGAAAAACGGAATGCAGCCGGTGTGTTGCGCTTCGCCGCCGCGGATTTCGCTGCCCAAACCGCGAATACGTCCGGCGTTAATGCCGATGCCCGCGCGTTGGGAAACGTATTTCACAATCGCGCTGGTGGTGGCGTTGATGGAGTCGAGGCTGTCGTCGCATTCAATCAATACGCAGCTTGAGAACTGGCGCGTAGGCGTGCGCACGCCACTCATAATCGGGGTCGGCAACGATACTTTAAACGTAGAAACGGCGTCGTAAAAACGTTTGACGTAATCCAAGCGCGTCTCTTTCGGGTATTTGCTGAAGAGACACATCGCTACCAAAATGTATAAAAACTGCGGCGTTTCATAAATCTGGCGGGTAACTCGGTTCTGCACCAGATATTTGCCTTCGAGCTGCTTCACGGCGGCATACGAGAAGGTCATGTCGCGGCTGTGGTCGATATAGACGTTCAGCTCGTCAAACTCTTCGCGGCTGTAATCTTCGATGATGTGGCGGTCGTATTTACCCGCATCGGTGAGTTTTTTAACGTGGTCAAAGAGATGCGGCGGTTCGAACTCGCCGTAAGCGATTTTGCGCAGGTGGAAAATCGCCAAACGCGCGGCGAGATATTGATAGTCGGGCGTATCCTGCGAAATCAGGTCGGCAGCCGCCTTGATGATGGTTTCGTGGATGTCGTCGGTGCGGATGCCGTTGTAAAACTGGATGTGCGATTTGAGCTCGACTTGCGATACGGAAACGTTTTTCAAGCCTTCCGCCGCCCAAGTAACGACGCGGTGGATTTTGTCTAAGTCGAGATTTTCCAAACGTCCGTCGCGCTTGGTTACTTTCAAATCAGTCGGTGCATTCATCGTGAGCTTTCTCCATCCTGAAACACAAGATACAGTATGTATTAATATCGAGTGGCACAATATAGTGTATTTTTCGTCGCTTATCCAGTCTTGACAAGGCCGCTGTTTTGAAATCGTGCTTTTCCCGATTTTCTTTCAGACGACCTCTTCCCCTATGATTCAAGCCTTACCGCAAAGATGCGTTTTTTAGCATCAAAACCCTCATTCTGCTATGCGCTTATGAAATAAGGCAAATTCGGATTTGTGTTAAATTTTGAAAATAAACAGCATGACAATGGATGACATACGCAACACAAGGTCGTCTGAAACGTGATAATTCATGTAGTTTATTATTTTCTCTGTTTGATAATATGTAATGGAAGATGGGTTTCGTCAAAATGCTTTAAATACCCCGCTTGCTTTTTCAGACGACCCATTCTGCCAAATTTCCTTTTTACAAAAGCCATGAATATAATGAAATGCACCCTTTAAATAAACAGGAGTCCGCCATGTTATTGAGAAAAAGCCTTCTGCCCGCCCTATCTGCAGCACTGATACTGGGTTTTGCAACCCAACCTGCCGATGCAGCCGTCCACAAACACCATAAGCCCCACCACACTCAAACCAAAGCCAAACAAAACAAGCTGCATCCTGCCTGCAAAAAATATCTTGACCGTCGCGCTGCATGGTATAAATCCAAAGGCAACAAAGCCGAGCTGAAAGAAAACGTCAAAGCCCGCAAAGCCTTCCGCCAACTGCCATATAAAGAACAACGCATCCAATGCCAAGCGGCTTATGAAGCATTTGATGATTTCAACCACGGCAAATTCCGTCGCTAAAACGGATAAAGGTCGTCTGAAAAAACCGGGTTGCATCCAAAAGTTGGATATTCTATCCAAACATACGGGTGCAGTTTTTACGACC
This sequence comes from uncultured Neisseria sp., assembly GCA_916720585.1. GTDB lineage: Bacteria > Pseudomonadota > Gammaproteobacteria > Burkholderiales > Neisseriaceae > Neisseria. The sequence goes on along the minus strand of CAKARM010000181.1, from coordinate 190 downwards.
AAAGTTACGCTTCAAATAACAAACCGCATCCCATTATTTATACAGTCGCATAAGGCAACGCAGATGGAGGGCTTCTTTGCGGTATTAAACGAAATGCTCCTGCCGTTCAGGAGAATTGACGGTGGACGAATATGATTGTATGGATTACTGCATCTGGGAGCGTTACAGTTTGAAAGTAAAAAAAGCTGGG
>CAKARM010000180.1:0-4828 GCA_916720585.1 uncultured Neisseria sp. | reverse complement strand
GCCGCAGACAGTACAGATAGTACGGCAAGGCGAGGTAACGCCGTACTGGTTTAAAATTAATCCACTATACAATCCGCCTCCTTCATTCTTTATCCCCAATCCATCCCCCGCGCCGACAAACGTAAAAGAAACAGATGCTGCACATTATCCAATCATGCCCTAGCCTCTTCAAAACAAATGAAAATATTAAAAACCCACTCACATCGCAATCTAATACTTCCCAATCTCCCTATTTAAGTTTGCTTATCAATAAAAACAGACAAAGCAGCCCAAGAATATTCAAAAAATATCTTTGAATTCAATATTTATATCAAGCCTTCATTATAAAAATAATATAAATACCCCATTTATTAATTAAATTACTGTCAACACTCTGATTTTGTGCTATATTGTGACGAAATAACCATTATTCAGAAATTGAGAAGAAAACTATGAAAACCGCCTCCGACTTCATCCGCGACGACATCAAATCCATGTCCGCCTACCGAATTGCCGACTTGCCCGAAGGCTTCATCAAGCTGGATGCAATGGAAAGCCCGTATCATCCGTTTGCCCGTTTTCCCGAGCTGTCAAACGAATGGCTGCGGCTGATTGCCCAAGCGCCGATTCACCTTTACCCCAATCCCGCCGCCAGCGGGCTTCAGGAAACTTTAAGAAAAGCCTTCGATATTCCTGAAGCTGCCGCCATCGCTTTAGGAAACGGTTCGGACGAGTTAATCCAATTCTTGACCCTGCTCGTTGCCCAATCCGGCGCAACCATGCTCGCGGTTGAACCGAGTTTTGTAATGTATCGGCACAATGCCGAGCTGTACGGTATGAATTATGCCGGCGTGCCGCTCAATGAAGATTTCACGCTTGATTTGCCCGCCGTTTTATCCGCCATTGAAAAACATCAGCCCGCGTTGATTTTCATTGCCTATCCGAACAACCCGACAGGCGTATGTTTCCGCCGCGAAGAAATCGAAGCCATTATCCGCGCGGCGCAGGGTATCGTGGTTGTCGATGAAGCATACGGCGCATTCAGCCGCGACAGTTTTCTGCCGCAGGCGGGCAGCGTCGAAAATCTGGTCGTGATGCGCACCATCAGCAAAATCGGTTTCGCCGGACTGCGCATCGGCTATGCGACAGGAAGCCCCGCCGTAATGGGCGAGCTGGCGAAAATCCTGCCGCCCTACAATATGAACCAATTAAGCTTGGCGACCGCCAAATTCGCCCTGCAACACCATGACGCGATTCAGACAACCATCGATATTTTAAAAGCCGAGCGCGAACGCGTTTTCAACGAATTGTCCGCCATAGGTCGTCTGAAAACATTCCCCAGCGAAGCGAATTTCATTACCGTGCGTGTTCCCGATGCAGACGCATTGTTTAACACGCTTAAAGAAAACCGCATCCTGATTAAGAAACTCCACGGCACGCATCCGCTTTTGGCGCAGTGCGTCCGCATTACCATCGGCAGTCCCGAGCAAAACGATGCCGTACTGGACATTATCCGCAAGCTTTATGCCTGATTTTTTAAAACCTTACAGAGAGTAAACCTATGACCATCACTCAACTCCACCTTGCCAATTTCCTGCAGCTTGTTGAAGAAGCAGGCTCGCTGACCAAACTTGCCCGCAAATGCGGTTACGACAACGCGGCATCCCTGTCCCAACTGAAACGCCGCCTTGAAGAGCAGGCAGAAGACGAAAAAGCGCGCGGCATCCGCCCCAGCCTTGCCGCCAAACTCGAAGCCGGCATGCACAAACGCAAAGGCTGGTTAAACCGCGACCACAGCAAAGATAAAGAAAAAGCCGCAGCCGCCGAAGCCGCCCGCCAAGAGCGTGCCGCCCAAGAAGCCGCAGCCGCTGCACCGGCATTCCATATGCCCGCAGAAGGCCGCGCAGTCAGCATCACACGCAACACCAGCGAAACCCAAATCACCCTCAGCCTCAACCTCGACGGCACCGGACAATACCGCCTCGACACCGGCGTCCCCTTCCTTGAGCATATGCTTGCCCAAGTCGCCCGCCACGGCATGATCGACCTCGACATCACCTGCAAAGGCGATTTGCACATCGACGACCACCACACCGTCGAAGACATCGGTATCGTACTCGGACAAGCCCTGAAACAAGCCTTGGGCAGCAAAGCCGGTATCCGCCGTTACGGCCATGCCTACGTTCCGCTCGACGAAGCCTTGAGCCGCGTTGTCATCGACCTCTCCGGCCGTCCCGGACTCGTGTACAACATCGACTTCACCCGTGCCCTCATCGGACGTTTTGACGTTGACCTGTTTGAAGAATTCTTCCACGGCGTCGTCAACCACAGCATGATGACCCTGCACATCGACAACCTCAGCGGCAGCAACGCCCACCACCAAGCCGAAACCGTATTCAAAGCCTTCGGCCGCGCCCTGCGCATGGCGGCAGAATACGACCCGCGCATGGCAGGACAAACCCCGTCCACCAAAGGCACCTTGAGCGACGAATCCGTTGCCGTTGAAGTTACCGTTGAAAAAGAAGAAGCGCAAAGCGAAGCGTAATCCGCTTTAAAAAGGTCGTCTGAAAACCGGGAAATAGGTTTTCAGACGACCTTTGCGTTTGCAGCAGGCATTGTTCCAAACAGCAATCGGCAAAAACATCGCAAATGAAAGCAGAAAGCATCCGCCCCGCCCTCTTTCCCGCATCGATGTAAATCCATCTTAAATAGCAGACAACCCAAAATAAAAATCCATAGCCCAAATCTCACCCACAGATTCCGCTCTTCAAAAGCATCTCGTCAAACTACGCACCCTGTTTACCTATCATTACCCACAAACCCCAAAAAGGTCGTCTGAAAACAGGCATAACAAGTTTTCAGACGACCTCCGATTTGTCAAACCCGCCCGATTTATGGGAAAATCGCACGATTGAATTTAACGAAGGGCGACACCGTGTTAGACAGAGAAGGCTATCGCCCCAATGTCGGTATCATCTTAATCAACAACCGCAACGAAGTCTTTTGGGGCAAACGTGTGCGCGAACATTCTTGGCAGTTCCCGCAAGGCGGCATCAAGCCGGGCGAAAGCCCCGAAACCGCCATGTACCGCGAGCTGTACGAAGAAGTCGGGCTGTTGCCGCAACACATCAAAATTGTCGGCCGCACGCGCGACTGGCTGCGTTATGACGTGCCAAGCCACTGGGTACGCCGCGAATGGCGCGGTTCGTATCGCGGGCAGAAGCAGATTTGGTATCTTTTGCGGCTGGTCGGGCGCGACAGCGACATCAATCTGCGCGCCTGCCACCATCCCGAATTTGACGGCTGGCGTTGGCACCAATATTGGGCTCCCGTTGACGAAGTGATTGATTTCAAACGCGACGTTTACTTGGGGGCATTGAAAGAACTCTCCTCCCGCTTCCTGCGCGGCATGGAAAGCTACGAAGATTTTACCGCGCGCCTGCCTTTTGACAACCGATAAAACAACGAAACGCAACGCTTTCAGGTCGTCTGAAAGCGTTGTTCTTCCTTTCAGACGACCTCTTCCCCTATGACTAAAAACAACCAATACAGCGAATCCAGCATTACCGTCCTCAAAGGCTTGGAGCCGGTCAAAGAACGTCCCGGCATGTACACACGCACCGACAGCCCGACCCACATCTGCCAAGAAGTCATCGACAACGCGGCGGATGAGGCGTTGGGCGGTTTCGCCACTGAAATCGACGTGCGCATCCACGACGACGGTTCGCTTTCCGTACGCGACAACGGACGCGGCATTCCCGTCGGGCTGCACCCTGTTGAAGGCGTGCCCGTGGTCGAACTCGTGTTTACCCGTCTGCACGCGGGCGGCAAGTTCAACAAAAAAGACGGCGGCAGCGCGTATGCCTTTTCAGGCGGCCTGCACGGCGTGGGCGTGTCCGTGACCAACGCCCTCTCCACCCGCCTTGAGGTAACCGTCAAACGCGAAGGCAAAATCCACCGCATCGTGTTTGCCGGCGGCGACGTGGTCGAACCGTTGGCGGAAGTGGGCAAATGCGCCGTCAAAGACAGCGGCACCGAAGTGCGCGTTTGGCCGGACGGCAAATATTTTGAAAGCCCGAATTACAGCATCCCCGAACTCGAACGCCTGCTGCGCGCCAAAGCCGTGCTGCTGCCGGGCGTGCGCGTTTCCCTGACCCGCCCGGTCAAAGGCGAAGACGAAGCGCACACCCAAACTTGGCATTACCCCGACGGTCTGAAAAGCTATCTGACCGACCTGATTGCCGACGCGCAGGAAGCCGTACCGCTGTTTTCCTGCGAAAACTACATTTCAGACGACCACAACGGCGATTTCAGCATCGGCGAAGGCGCAGCGTTTGCCCTGACCTGGCTGGAAGAAGGTTCGTGCGCCAACGAAAGCTACGTCAACCTCATCCCCACCCCGCTGGGCGGCACGCACGAAGCAGGCTTGAAACAAGCTGTGTTCAATGCCGTCAACAACTTCATCAATCTGCACAACCTCTTGCCGCGCGGCGTGAAAGTACAAAGCGACGACGTGTTTGGTAAAACCGCCTTCGTCCTCTCTGCCCGCGTCCTCGACCCACAGTTCCAAGGTCAAACTAAAGACAAGCTGACCAACCGCGATGCACTGAAACTCGTTGCCACCGTATCGGGCGACCCTTTGGAATTGTGGCTGAACCAAAACGTGGACTTCGGCAAAAAAATCGCCGAACTCGCCATCCGTCAGGCACAAGCGCGGATGCGTTCGGTTAAGAAAATCGAAAAGAAAAAAGGAAGCGGCGTCGCCGTCCTGCCCGGCAAACTGACCGACTGCGAGAGCGAAGACATCCGCGAAAACGAACTCTTCCTCGTCGAAGGCGATTCCGCCGGC
>CAKARM010000179.1:0-4851 GCA_916720585.1 uncultured Neisseria sp. | reverse complement strand
TCTTTGAACAAGTCGCGCAACGGCTCAAGCAGCTTGAGCTTCATGTTTTCAGGCAAGCCGCCGACGTTGTGGTGCGATTTGATGGCGTGGGCTTTTTTGGTTTTTGCACCTGCGGATTCGATTACGTCGGGGTAAATCGTGCCTTGCGCCAGCCATTTGGCGTTGGTGAGTTTTTTCTCTTCGGAATCAAATACTTCGATAAATTCCGCGCCGATGATTTTGCGTTTTTTCTCGGGATCGGTAACGCCGGCGAGTTTCGCCATGAATTGCTCTTCGGCATCGACATGAATCACCTTCACACCCAAGTTGCGGGCGAACATATCCATCACCATTTTGCCTTCGTTCAGGCGCAAGAGGCCGTGATCGACGAACACGCAAGTCAGTTGGTCGCCGATGGCGCGGTGAATCAGCGCGGCGGCTACGGAAGAGTCCACGCCGCCCGACAGACCCAAAATCACTTCGTCGCTGCCGACTTGTTCGCGGATTTTGGCAACGGCTTCTTCGATGTAGTTCGGCATCGTCCAGCTCGGTTGCGCGCCGCAGATGTCCAAGACAAAGCGGTTCAACAGTGCGCGGCCTTGTTTGGTGTGGGTAACTTCGGGATGGAATTGGATACCGTAGAATTGTTTTTCAACGTTTTCCATCATGGCAATCGGGCATGACGGGGTATCGCCGATAACGGCAAAGCCGTTGGGCAGTTTGGATACTTTGTCGCCGTGGCTCATCCATACGTCCAGCGTATTCGGCACGTCGTCGTAAATATCGCGGGTCAGTTCGCTGTCGATGGTTTTGACTTGCGCGTAACCGAATTCGCGCTGGTTGCCGGGCTGCACTTCGCCGCCCAAGTGGTGCGCCATAAACTGCATTCCGTAGCAAATGCCCAAAACCGGAATACCCAAATCGAAGATGCCGGTATCGGCTTGATAGTCGGATTCGTAAACGGAATTAGGGCCGCCGGAGAGGATGATGCCTTTAGGATTGAAGGCTTTGATTTCGTCCAAAGGCATGTCGAAGGAATGCAGCTCGCAGTAAACATGGGCTTCGCGCACGCGGCGGGCGATAAGTTGGGTAACTTGCGAACCGAAGTCGAGGATGAGGATTTTGTCTTGGGTCATGGTGCTAAGACTTTTCTAAAAGGGGATTATAAGAGATATGAAAATCAAAAGATTAACTGATTTTTTAGTTATCCTTGCTTAGGGATATATGTCAAGATCAAATCGGCGTCTTTTTTATTAAGTATAGTTCTTTCTGTTTCGCTTTCTGCTCTTTGCTTTTTCAGCCATATGACTTCTGTACCCAGTAATTCAGCATACTTATCTAGTAAATCACGGGTCTCACCTTTTGTCCGTGCTGCGGAAATGGCGATATCCGGTTGATGATCCTCGAAAAATTTAATATTTTTTTCTGTCTCTGTCCTATTATCTCCAAATGTAGTGATACAGATTTTTAATTTTTTGTACTGCAATAAAACTCTTTTGTCTTTAGTGTTTGGTTTTTTTTCTGGTACTAACTTATAACCATATTCTGGTTCCTGCAGTTTATCAATAACCAAATCCAATGTAGTTGTTTTACCAGAATTCCCTACGTTGTATAGACCAATGACTTTCATATCTTTAATCTCATCTTTACTAGTTAGTCAAATCAGCAAATGGAAAATCTATAATACGGCTTCACAGCCCATACTCCACTTACTCTTGTTTATTAAAATTTTCTGTCAGAAAAACGGCATCAAAAAAGGTCGTCTGAAAACGGCGGATTATACCATTTTCAGACGACCTTTGCAGGGAGAGGGGCTTAGTTATCCCGCTGTTTATGCTGCTTATAAGGCACCATGTCGCTGCGCGAAAGCAGCAACAGGCAGCCCAGCACCATCATTCCCAAAGCAACCAGCGGCGAATAGCCGAGCCAGTATTGATTGTGCAGATACACCGCCGCGCCGATATACACCAGCAGCGGGCCGGACACGATAGACTGCTTGTTGACACCGTCCATCACCAAAACCGCAATCCCCGCCACCACCATACCGGCGGACACGATGGTCGAAGTTGCGGGCAGGATGTCCGTCGTTTTCAAAAACCAAACGGCACCGAAGATAATCAAAAACAGCGGAAGGAAAAGCGAAGAGCGAGACATGGCGTTACTCCGTAAAATTTCAGACGACCCTGATTATTGGGTCGTAGGGGTCGTCTGAAAAGCCTGAAGAAAGCAATCTTGGGTATGTTTTTGCAAACATAGGGCTTGATGTGTAAAAAGCAGATACAAGTTTGCAGCAGTATCGGCACCCGGCGTTCCATTCACGCTGTTATCAGCCTCAGCGCACATTTTTCATCAAACGTTGTTTTTCGCGTTTCCAGTCGGCTTCTTTCAGGCTTTGGCGTTTGTCGTGTTGTTTTTTACCCTTCGCCAGACCGATTTCCATTTTGATTTTGCCGCGCGTAAAGTGCAGGTTCAACGGGACGATGGTGTAACCCGCGCGCTCGGTTTTGCCGATGAGCTTGTTGATTTCGGATTGCTTGAGCAAAAGCTTGCGCGGACGGACAGGGTCGGGTTTGACATGCGTCGAGGCAGTCGGCAGCGCGGTAATATGGCAGCCGACCAGATAAAAAGCGTCTTTTTTCCAGTAGATATAGCTTTCTTTCAGCTGCACCCGCCCGGCGCGGATGGCTTTGACTTCCCAACCTTCCAATACCAGGCCGGCTTCGAGTTGGTCTTCGATAAAGAAGTCGTGAAAGGCTTTTTTATTATTGGCAATACTCATTATTTTGATTCTTCTATACTTTTCAGACGAGCTATTTTATCAGCGCGTCCTAGAAATGAAAATGTTTGAATGTGAATGGATGCGATAAACCTTGAGCAGCCCTGTCCTCAAAATCAAATGCCCGACATTTCATCCGCAAGCCTGCCTGAATACCATTTGGCTTTATCCTTTATTTCTTTCCATCAATAAAAACAACATCACCGAATTCAATATCAAGATATCGTCGTTCAAACTCGCTTGGGCTTCTTTGTGCAGGCTGAATTTCCCTTCCCATAACGCCCTCAATTTCTTCAAACGGTACACCAAAGTATCGTCGGGTCGGGTAATCAAATAAGTCGGATTGAAAAAAAGACCCGTCAGCGAACCCAGATAAGGAATCTGCCCTGCCATTTTGTCCAATACTGCCACCCACGGATTTTTTTCACGGATATGGAAAAGCAGCCGATCTTCCGCATCCGTCACCTGATAGCTGGTGCGCCAAAGCGACCCGACGCCATCATGCACCACTTTCCCCAAAACCTTGCCGGAGGCATCTTGGATGATATAGGTCGCACCAAAATCAATAATCTGTTCCGAATGAATGGTGAATACGGGCGCATCCTGATTGCGATTAGGAAAGACATTAATCAACTCTTTGAGTTTAAACATTTTCTGCCGCGTATAAGCGATTTCGTTCCCCGCTTCGTCTTTGACAAAAAAATCATTGGCAATGGATAAAAGTTTGAAATTGAAATAAAGCGGAAAGCGCAGACTTTTGTTTTCATGAGAAGCGCTCATGCTTTCATACATTTTTATATAATCAATCATCAGATTTTTCCTTGCCGTTTTATAGTGGATTAACTTTAACCCGGTACGGCGTTACCTCACCTTGTCCTGATTTAAAGTTAATCCACTATACATAGAAGATGAATTGAAAGGTCGTCTGAAAGCCGTTATGTGGTTTTCAGACGACCTTTTTACACCGCTTATTGCAATTTCAATCGGTTTAACAACGTTTTGACCGTACCGCCGTAATAAGCGCTTGAAGTACAGTACACCGTTTCCAAGCCGCATTGACCTTGCGAGCCGTATTTCTTGATGCACTGATTCAGCGCAACCTGATGCACGCTCTTAAAGCGCGGCGAAGTAATCACAACCGCATTGTTTGTCGTCAGCTTGCCTTCCGATTTCGGATATGCGACGGCGATGCAGGTGTTATGAAGCGGAACAACGGATTTACAGCCTGTCGCCTCGCCGTTTTGTACGCCCGAAAGCGTGTCCTGCCCGCGGCAAAACGCTTCCAGCTCCGCATTTGCCTCGATTTGCGACATATTTTCTTTAGTCGTTTTAATCAGCAGCGCATCATTGCCGTCTTGCGGGTTCTGCCACATGGCGAGATAACCATAAGTATCCGCTGCATTTGCGCCTGCTGACAAAATGGTGGCGATAAGTGCCGTTACAATTTTTTTCATTATTGATTCCAAATGCTTATGTCGTTATGTTTGACTGTCATCATTATAAAGCAAAGCCCGTTGCGAATATATGCCCGCATCACTTTTCATTTTAAAGGCCTGACCAAGAGGTCGTCTGAAACGGCTTACTCTTGCGGCTGCTTTCTGTGTTTTGCACATTCTGCGGCATATTGCTCGCCCCAGCGGTGCATCGCCTCGATGACGGGCATCAATGTCTGCCCAAACGCGGTCAGCGAATACTCCACTTTCGGCGGCACCTGCGGATACACTTCGCGATGGACAATACCGTCGTGCTCCAACTCGCGCAATTGCAACGTCAGCATCCGCTGGGTAACGCCCGCCAGCAGACGCTGCAACTCGTTGAATCGTCGGGTTTCCCCGTGTAAATAATATAAAATCAATACCTTCCACTTGCCGCCGATAATATCCAAAGTATTGACGACCGGACAGCAGGCGCCGTGTGTCGGTTCTGTTTCCGCCATTATTGACCTCCGAATGACAGTATAAAAATTGTGCGTACTTGTTAATAAGTTTGTACCCCATATAATACATGCAACAAAGTATGGCAACCACAACATTATTGATTTCATTATATAGTGGATTAAATTTAAATCAGGACAAGGCGACGAAGCCGCAGACAGT
>CAKARM010000178.1:0-4880 GCA_916720585.1 uncultured Neisseria sp. | reverse complement strand
TCTGTACTGTCTGCGGCTTCGTCGCCTTGTCCTGATTTAAATTTAATCCACTATCTATTTATAACAATATGAAAAATCTCATTTTCTGGCTTGCGCTGTTGGCTGCGGCTTTCGGTTTTTTTTATTATCAGCAAAACCATAGAATTTCTCAGGCTGAGCTGATTCATGCTGAATCGCCGCATGACAGGTCTTCCGTGTCTTCATTCGGCGGATTGGCTTACCTGAATTTTTTGCGTGCAGGCGCGGGGCTGCCGACTTTGGCGCATTCGTCGGTTTTAGAAAAGTCCGCCCGCAATCATGCGCGTTATTTGTTGCAGAACCCTGAAGACGGTCATGACGAACGTCATCGCAGCAATCCGTTTTTTACCGGTTACCGCCCGAATGAACGCGCCCGCAAGGTCGGTTATCTTTATGATGGCGTACATGAAAATATCACCACCGGTTTTTATCCGTATCCTGAAGATATGGATACCAATTTGCCGGTTCAGCAGCAGATTGACGGTTTGATGACCGCTATTTATCACCGCTTCTCTCTGTTGGAACAAGGCATTGATGAAGCCGGTGCGGCATTTGAGCATCGTGATGGGCGGATATCGGTCGCCATCAATCAGGGAAATCATCAGTTTAATTTTTATTGCGGTTTAGGCAGGGTTTATCCTGAACCGGGGCGGCGTTATTATCAAAATGCCTGCAACAACAATGCCATTGTTTATGCGGACGAAGTCAAGGCGCAACGCGAGTTCTTATATGTCGTTTATCCGCAAGGTGATTTTGCCATGCCGGATTTTCACGGCGAACACCCCGATCCCATGCCGGGTTACGAATTTACCGGCAACCCGGTCAGCATCGCTTTTTCGGAATCTGCCGGAAAAATCAAAATGCGGTCGTTCAAGCTTTATCAGGGTAAATCCGAGATAGAGAAGGTCAAGGTGTTGACGGCAAGCAATGATCCGAATCAAACGTTTTCCGATCGTCAATTTGCCTTATTTCCTCTGTTGCCTTTGGAATACGATACCGCGTATCGTGCCGTATTCGAGTATGAGCGCAATGGCAAATCTGAAAAAGCCGAATGGACTTTCCGAACGAAAAAGCCTGATTATCCTTACTTTATCGTTAAAGGCGGAGAAAAATTGGCGGTTGAGTCGGGTAAGAAATATTTCATTCATTGGAAGGATTTTTGGTGTCAGCGGGAATGCGAGGAGTATGTTTACCGCCAACGTGGCAAAGCGAAACTCGAAGTCATGGAGCGTCAGATCGGCGGTATGGTGGTACGGGTTACCGGAGACAAAGGCGATGATGTCCGGTTAACGCCGAAAGAAGAAAATGATAAGGCGGTCTTACTTTATATCTGGCAATAGGCAATCAAGGTCGCCTGAAACCCAAACAGGTTTTCAGACGACCTTTTTTATACGCAACAAGATAAAGCAGGGTAGGGCAAGATACTTTATTGTTTGGGTGAACCGTAAAACTGTTAGAATAGCGGAAATTTATTTCTTGTTTCTCAAACAATGATCCGCCATCCGAAAATTGCCGCCCATACGCGTTATGCCTTTATCTGTATCGGACTGATGATGCTTGCTTTCCTGATATATGTGGTTTTGGCAGTGTTTGATTTGGGCTTGGATATGTCGATGCGGATTGCGCTGACCCGTTTTGCGCTGACCCGTTTTGCGCTCATTTTAATCTTGCTGTTTGCGTTTTTAGGCGGCGTTTTTTCAATCTGGGTAGCGGTGCTGCGAAAGAAAATGGGGGTATGACATGAATCAAGTTGATAACAACATTCCTGAAGAAATCCGTTTGCAACATGACCGCTCGGCTTTGGTTTTGGTTTATCGCGGCGAACGCAAAACCCTTCCTGCCGAATTTCTCCGCGTTTACTCTCCCAGCGCCGAAGTGTGCGGACATGGTGCGGGACAAGATGTCTTGCAGACAGGTAAAGCGGAAGTCACGATTTCTGATTTGGACCCTGTCGGTCAGTATGCGCTCAAAATTACTTTTTCAGACGGCCACAATAGCGGTTTGTATGACTGGGCTTATCTTTACAAATTGGCTTACGGTTATGATGCGCTTTGGCAGGATTATCTCCGCAGAATGAAAGAAGCCGGAGCTTCCAGAATACCGAGTGCCGCCGACCTTGTTGCCGGTAAAAAACATTCCTGCGGCAGCGGCGGTTGTGGCGGGCATCATTGATTACTGAGCGTGTTTGTTCTTTTTGAAGCGGCATTGTGACGGATAGCAGGATGTCGGCAAAGCAGGCTCTGTTCCTCGCTTGAAAAAATATATCAGCCTGTCGGATGTCAAACAGAATCGGCTGGAAAGATACGGTCTTGAGGGTACAATGCCACTGCACGGGCGAGTTGCGTTGTTACCTGAATAAAAAAGATTATTTAGTCATCCATTTGATAGACTACGCTAAGCCGGTCCGCAAAAGCATATCGTGAATGACGATAAAAATGCCATCACCTTCAGAGATGAAATTTCAGCATTCGGCGTAGCCATGAACAAATTGAAAGACAGGTTTGCCTCTCAATGATTAAACTTTCAGACGACCCCTAGAGCAAGGTCGTCTGAAAATCGAAATACCGTTTGAACCATATTGATTTCAGATTATTTTAGGAAAGCACCTCTATGAGCGACCACAAAACCCATTTCGGTTTCACCACCGTAAACGAAGAAGAAAAGGCAGGTAAAGTGGCCGAAGTGTTCCATTCCGTAGCCAAAAACTACGACATCATGAACGATGTCATGTCTGCCGGCCTGCACCGCGTTTGGAAACATTTCACCATCAATACCGCCCGTCTGAAAAAGGGCGATAAAGTGCTGGATATCGCCGGCGGTACCGGCGACCTGTCGCGCGGCTGGGCCAAGCGTGTGGGCAAAGAGGGCGAAGTGTGGCTGACCGATATCAACTCATCCATGCTGACAGTGGGCAGAGACAGACTGCTGAATGAAGGTTTGATTCTGCCCGTATCGCTGGCCGATGCCGAAAAATTGCCGTTTCCCGACAACTATTTCAACTTGGTTTCCGTTGCTTTCGGTTTGCGCAACATGACCCACAAAGATGCTGCGCTCAAAGAAATGTACCGTGTGCTCAAACCGGGCGGAACGCTCTTGGTGTTGGAATTTTCCAAAGTCTACAAACCACTGGAAGGCGCATACGATTTGTATTCCTTCAAACTGCTGCCGGTTATGGGCAAACTCATTGCCAAAGACGCAGACAGCTATCAATATCTGGCAGAATCCATCCGCATGCACCCTGACCAGGAAACATTGAAACAAATGATGCTGGATGCCGGTTTCGACAGCGTTGATTACCATAATATGAGCGCAGGCATCGTAGCCTTGCATAAAGGTGTGAAATTCTGATGCCCGAATCGGCTGACCTATCTGTCTGATGCCCATAGCCTATTCCAAAGTATCGGGCTTATGTTGATGGCTGAAAAAGGTCGTCTGAAAACCGATTGATAAGGTTTTCAGACGACCTTTGTTGTAAGAAATCTCTGAGTTGTACTGATATATAGCTGCCTGAAGGCGGCTGGCAAACAGACGGCGGCATGACTTCACTTTACCGCCCGTTTCAACACACAGCCGCCCGAAGGCGGCTGAATCCAGATATGCGCGGTTCTGCGACTGAGCCGATGTTTCAACACACAGCCGCCTAAAGGCGGCTGGCTTTGTTTGCCTTTATCCAGTCTTTGAGTCTTTGGTTTCAACACACAGCCGCCTAAAGGCGGCTGGGCAACAGGGTCGGAATCGGCGTCCATCACCAAAGTTTCAACACACAGCCGCCTAAAGGCGGCTGGCTCGCGCGCAGCAGACCGACGCAAAGAGTTGCAAGTTTCAACACACAGCCGCCTAAAGGCGGCTGGGTCTTTTGTGCCATAAAATCTCGCGGCCAAGTACCGTTTCAACACACAGCCGCCTAAAGGCGGCTGGGCTAACATCCAAATGTTGAGCAGTGGCACTTTTTGTTTCAACACACAGCCGCCTAAAGGCGGCTGGTTATGACTAAGGTTTTTAAATGGCAGGTTACATCTGTTTCAACACACAGCCGCCTAAAGGCGGCTGGTGCCAAAGAAGACGGCATCCTTGCCTCCATCATTGTTTCAACACACAGCCGCCTAAAGGCGGCTGGCGTCTGACCCAAGCTGCGCCCCCTGTCCATTCAGGTTTCAACACACAGCCGCCTAAAGGCGGCTGGCAGCCTTGCTCTGAGTCTGCTCCTTCAGACGGTCGTTTCAACACACAGCCGCCTAAAGGCGGCTGGACCCTGCTCAACCAGCTCAAAGACCTCAAAAATGTTTCAACACACAGCCGCCTAAAGGCGGCTGGAGCTGCCGCGCAACAGCGCACCGGCATTAAACTTGTTTCAACACACAGCCGCCTAAAGGCGGCTGGGCAATAAATAAATGGATAGCAAAAGGTGATGTTTCAACACACAGCCGCCTAAAGGCGGCTGGGGTAAAAAACGCCTGCTTCAAACCGCTATCGACGGTTTCAACACACAGCCGCCTAAAGGCGGCTGGCTGTATCGGTCGGTATCGCCAATGCTGTCAACGGGGTTTCAACACACAGCCGCCTAAAGGCGGCTGGACCGTCCTACTCAAGCCTGCGTTTCGCCCGCTCGTGTTTCAACACACAGCCGCCTAAAGGCGGCTGGGACGGCGACACACCGCCCGACTCGCTGAACGTAGAGTTTCAACACACAGCCGCCTAAAGGCGGCTGGACCGCCAGATTTTTTTAATCGTGCTATCAACATAGTTTCAACACACAGCCGCCTAAAGGCGGCTGGTACCTGTTTAATCTTGTCTTGCATCTCAAACAGGGTTTCAACACACAGCCGCCTAAAGGCGGCTGGGCCAAGATAAGACGCTCGAAC